>JAIROQ010000007.1 GCA_031257455.1 Prevotellaceae bacterium
AGTCAATATTCTTAATTCTTCACTACCTTAATAAAGATGTCGTTCATGGTGGGTATCAGTTCGCGGAATTCCGTGATTTGCACGTGGGGCAACAGGAGTTGCAACAAATGATTGGCCGGTTGCCCGGCGAGGGACTGGATACTTATTTTTTGCCGTCCGTTCTCCTGTTTGCTTGCAATCACGCGGTATTCCGGCGGCAGCCAAGACGCCGCATCCTGCCCGGCAGGATGGAAAGTAGCCTCGAAAACATTGTCGCCATAGTTGCGGCGGATTTCGTCCACCTTGCCCGCAAGCACTACGCGCGCCCGGTTGATGAGCGCAATTTCATCGCACAGTTCCTCGACCGAAGCCATGTTGTGGGTGGAAAAAATAATGGTACTGCCGTTGGCTTTCAACGTCAGTATTTCTTCCGTCAGCAGGCTGACGTTGATGGGGTCGAACCCGCTGAAAGGCTCATCGAAGATGAGCAATTTCGGTTGGTGCAGGATAGTAACGATGAACTGTACCTTTTGCGCCATGCCTTTTGAAAGTTCTTCCACTTTCTTGTCCCACCAGCCTTCGATGCCGAATTTCACAAACCATTTTTTCAGTTGTTGTATCGCATCCTGCCGCGAAAGCCCTTTGAGGCGCGACAGGTAAATCGCCTGTTCGCCGACTTTCATTTTTTTGTACAGGCCGCGTTCTTCGGGCAGGTAGCCGATATGGTACACATCTTCGGCAACGAGCGGCCGGCCGTTCAGTAATATTTGCCCGCTGTCCGGCGCGGTAATCTGGTTAATGATGCGGATAAGGGTTGTCTTTCCCGCGCCGTTGGGTCCCAGCAACCCGAAAATTGTTCCCTGCGGAACGGTAACGTTCACGCGGTCTAAGGCCAAATGGCCGGCATAACGTTTTGTAACATCTCTGGCGATAAGTAAATCCATAGTTTGAAAAAATTAATTGTTGCAAAGATATAAAAAAGAATTATTTTTTACTACCTTTGCAACCAAGCTATGATAACTTTGCGCCCATTTTTAATTTATGCCGGAATGTTTGCTTTGTGGTGTCTGTCGCTGGAAGCGGCGGCGCAAGATAAACGCATCAAATCGCTGGACGGCATAAAAGCCATTGACGCCAATACCGGCCATCTTCCGCCATCAACGCCTGACGGCGCGTCTGTTCCCGGCGCCAGCGGCGATTCCACCTTACGTATTGACCCGCGAGACGCCAATACGCAAGCGCCACCGGATACCGCTGCACCGCGCTTGCTGGAAACGTATTTGTTCAGCGATACGCTCAAACGGGAACGCGTCTTTGCATGGCGGCATAACCGTTATTTGAACACCCTGCAGCCATTCACGCTCGACACTTCCTATAGCGCTTACCGGGTCGATTACCCGTTCCTGCAACATGACGCGGGCGCAGATTATTTGGGTACGGTGGGTTCGGCGGTGATATTGCATAATTATTTCAAGCGGCAGGAAAATCCTTATTTCCATTACTTCAATCCTTATTTGGAATATGCCATTACGCCGGACAATATTTTATTTTATAATACCAAAACGGCTTATACGCGTTTCGGGTATTCGGGAACGCTTTTCGGCAACAGCATGTTTGAAGAAGGCAACGTGAGCGTACTGGTGAGCGCCAACATGCGCCCGGCGTGGAATGGCACGATACAATACCGCCATTTCGGCACGCGGGGACTGTTGCAACACGAAACCACCGATAATAATGCCCTGACTATTTCCACCAGCTATTCGGGAAAACGCTATAACGCACAGGCGGGATTTATCTACAACAGCTGGAACAATAATGAAAACGGCGGCATTACCGATGACGCTTTTGTGCTGGACACGATAATGGATGTGCGCACATTGCCGGTGTCGCTGAATGCCGCGTCTTCCAAGATAAACTATTATTCGTTTTTCATTACCCACTCGTATGGTATCCCGTTGAATTTTTTCCGTAACGACAGCACATTGCATGATGACGGCACGGCCATATATCTCGGTCATGCCGCCGAATACGCCACCATCGCCCGCGCCTATCACGACCGGATCAGCGAAACCGACAGCGCCGGCCGCGCCTTCTACAACGAGGCTTTCTACATCCACCCGACAGAGTCGCGGGATTCCATGCGCATGTCGCTTTTCGACAACAAAATATTTTTAACGCTGCAACCCTGGTCGGCCTCCGCCATTGTGTCGAAACTTGCCGGCGGCATTGGCTACAGCCATCTCTCGAACTATGTTTTCCGTCCGCAGTTTTATGTGTCGCCGCCGGATGACAATGCGGCGCAAAATAATTTTTACTTTTATGCCAATGCATCGGGCGTTTTCCGCCGTTACTTCCAATGGTCGGCTTTCGCACGCTATGATTTCGCCGGATACACGCAGCACGATTTGCTGGTGGACGGGACAGTCGGCATTTCGCTGTATCCCTTGAAAAGCGGCGTACACCTGACGGGAAATGTCGTGTTCCAGACCCGCCGTCCCGATTATTTTTTGAACAATACGTATGCAAATCATTATATCTGGCAAAATGATTTCGACAAGACCAAAGAACTGAAACTGCAAGCCACGCTCGCTATCCCCGACTGGCAACTGGAAGCGGCGTTTAATTATTCGTTGCTGTCCGATGCGGTATATTTTGACAACAACGTGCAGCCCGTGCAGCACGGGAGCGAATTAAGCATCCTTGCCGCGTCCCTGAAAAAAGATTTCAAACTTTGGTGGTTTCATCTGGAACACCGTCTCCTGTTGCAAATATCCTCCGACAACACGGTATTGCCCCTGCCGCCGGTGAGCGGCAACCTGACTTATTATTTGCAAGCGCCGCTGGTGAAAAATGTGCTCACTGCGCAATTAGGCGTTGATATGTATTACAACACCTCTTACTACGCCCATGCTTACAGTCCCGGCGCAGGCGCGTTTTATACGCAGGACAGGCGTTCCATCGGCAACTATCCTTACCTCGATGCTTTCATCCACTTGAAATGGAAACATGCGCACATTTTTTTGAAAGTAGTAAATGTAGCCGAACGCTGGCCGAACAGCGATTTCTTCTCTACGCTTCACTACCTGCGCCCGGAAAGAGCGTTCAAAGTCGGGCTGACATGGTATTTCTATTGAAAAGTAACAAAAACCTATGCATACCTGTAAAAAATATTTTTTCCTGTTGGTAATAATTCCATGCCTTGCGCTGTTCTTCATCCTGCTTGGAAGCGCCACGGGACACGGCGGACAATATCGCGCAAGGTATTCCTTAGAAAAAGACACACTGGTCTGCGTGATGGGAAATAATTTCTATGATTATTATTTATACCATGCCGAGCCGGCCGGATTTCAATTTGGAATTATCCGCGCTTTCGCAAAGGCTTTTCGTTCCCCTTACCGCATAGACCTGCTGCCTTCGCTTGCGCAGCGGCAGCAAGCGCTCGCCGGGCAACAGGCCGATATTATGATATGCTCCCGCCAGGAATTTAAGGAATATATGCAGGGCGACCGGCTAACTGCCGCTTTCCTGCTGCCCGACAGCTCGGCATGGGTGGTGGATGCAAAACGTCCTGAAATGATAAAATTGGTCGGGCAATGGATGGCGCAGTACCGGCAAAGCAAAGATTTCAAAACGCACCGGCGGAAATATTACACCGTTACTTCGGCAAATAAAGAACGGCGGCTCTACAGCTCGCTTTCACCCTACGATACGTTGATAAAAAAATATGCAAAAACAATCCATTGGGATTGGCGGTTATTGGCATCGTTGATTTGCCAGGAATCGCGTTTCAATCCGGCCGGCCGGTCGCGGCGCGGCGCATACGGGTTGATGCAGCTCATGCCGCAGACGGCGGAAGGCTTCGGCATCTTTGATGTTGAAAATCCCGAAAGCAATTTGCAGGCGGGCGTTAAATACCTGCATTACGTAACAAAATACCTGCGCCTGAACGAAGTTTCCGGTATTGACCGCTTGAAATTCGTACTGGCCGCTTACAATGCCGGCATCGGGCGAATTCGCGACTGCCGCGCCTTTGCCGAATCGCAAGGCAAAAACCCGGATAAATGGGAAGATGTGGCCGCCGTTATTCCGCTAATGCGGCACGAAGCCTATTATGCCGGCGATGCTATACAGTTAGGCTATTTCAAAGGTTCCGAAACTTTGGCATACGTGCATAACATCTGGGAACGCTACGAACATTACTTGAATTTAGTTGCTCCATAGGGGAGAGTTATGAGTTATGAGTTATGAGTTATGAGGTATGAGTTGGCTGACGCGTCAGCCAATCAGAAATCAGAAATTAGAAAAATGCGCTTGTTGCAACTCATACCTCATACCTCATACTTCCCACCTTCTACTTCAAAACTTCAGGTAGAATGCGCCGGTGAGGGCTTTGTATTCCGGCGTGTAGCTGCCGTCGTCGCAGTGAATGACGAGGGTGTCTTTTTTTATGGACACGGGCGTGTCCGAAAAATGCAGCAACAGGCGTATGGGCGGTTTCCCTTTCCTGCTGAACACGGCGGTTTGGCGCGTGCAAAAAAGTTGATGCGCCGCCGCCCGTTCCATCAATGTCATTCCTTCGGAAAAGGGCAGCGTCACACATAATGCGCCTTGCGGCTGCAATATTTTTTTTGCGCCGCTCAACAGTTCTTCATGCGGCAGTTCCCCTGCATGCCTTGTCCGCTTGCGCGTTTCCGATGGCGGCAACAGGGCATTGGTGAAATACGGCGGATTGGAAACCACCAAATCATAACATGCGGTACGCTGCCCGGCAAACGACTGGAAGGACTGCCCGTAAACCGTTATCCGGCGGGGCCAGGGACTGTTTTGTATATTTTCCTTTGCCTGCTGCGCCGAACATTCGTCTATCTCTACCGCGTCAATATGGGCGGCTGCATTCCGTTGCGCCAGCATCAGGGCAATGACGCCTGTGCCCGTGCCTACGTCCAGTACCCGGCGGGCATTGGCCACATCCGCCCATGCGCCCAGCAGCACGCCGTCTGTGTTCACTCTCATCGCCGCCGACTGCTGCGAAACGCTGAATTGCTTGAAATGGAAAGTTAATGTGCTAATGTGATGATGTGATAATGTGATAATGTGATGATGTGATAATGTGATAATGTGATGATGTGATAATGTGCTGATGTGATAATGTGACTAATTGTTCAATGTGACTAATTATGCCGGTGCGGCGGTTAATTCCTGATTTCTAATTTCTGATTGGCTGACGCGCCAGCTAAATCTGTAAATCTGTAAATCCGTAAATCTGTAAATCACCCCTTAATTCTCCCATCGCTCATCGTAATGGTTCGGTCGCTCATGGCGGCGAGTTCCGGGTCGTGCGTAACGATAACAATCGTTTGGCGCAGCTGGTCGCGCAGCGTAAAAAAAAGCCGGTGCAACTCCTGTTTATTTTTGGTATCAAGATTGCCGGACGGCTCGTCAGCCAATAATACCGCCGGTTCATTCATCAAAGCCCTTGCCACCGCTACCCGTTGCTGTTCGCCGCCGCTCAGCTCGTCCGGCTTATGCGTCATCCGGTCTTTCAATCCCAAAAAATCCAGTAATTCTTTGGCGCGGGCAGTAGCCCGGTCATATTTCCTGCGTGCAATAAACGCCGGCATACACACATTTTCCAACGCCGTAAATTCCGGCAACAGGTGATGAAACTGGAATACAAACCCGATGCGGCGGTTGCGGAAATCGGCCAGCGCCTTAGCGTTCAAATCGAATACCGGTATACCGTCAATACAGACTTGCCCTGTATCGGGTCTGCCCAGCGTGCCGAGTATTTGCAACAGCGTGGTCTTCCCCGCCCCGCTTGCGCCCACAATTGTTACCACCTCCGACCGGCGGATTTCCAAATCTATTCCTTTCAGCACTTGCAGGCTGTCGTATGCTTTTGTCAATTGTTCGGCACAAATCATTTTTTTATGGATTGATTACGGACAGTTACGGGACATTACTGCTACAGGTGGGTCATTCGATGCGGCGTGCGCACTATGGCGCCGTAGCAAAACGTCAGTCTTAGCTGCATTGAAACGCGCCAAAAACTGCGATTTGTCCTTTAAGTACATTTCGTTCATCTCTCCAAGAAGATGTTGTTATACTAATTTCTTGCTTTTTGTGCGTTCCTGAATACGGATAACAATAATTCCGATAATGGAGGCAACCGATAAGCCGATGCACAAATAAATAAATTCCATAACTATTTTTTATTATATAACATAAATCTAAAAAGCGCCAAAATTGCGGTGGTAAATATACCTGTTGATAACACGAGCATCTTGTTAATGTTTAAGTCTAAAATTATGCTTAGTACCACGCCGCCAAAAATTAATTTGGCAATATCTATTAAGAAGTCACTAAGTTTTTCTGCTATCTTTTTTTTCATAGTGGTTGGTTTTTATTGCAAAAATAGGCATTTTTTAGTTTCCCGCAAATTTACGCAAAATATTTTATTCCGGAAGAGTTAAGGTTAGCTGGCGCGTTAGCCAATTAGAAATTAAGAAATGCCATAACACAATGCCGATGCCGACACTGACGTTGAGCGAGTGTTTGACGCCGGTTTGCGGGATTTCGATGCAATAATGGCAGGCGTCCACCGCGTCCTGCTGCACGCCTTTGACTTCATTGCCGAAGACAAGTGCATATTTTTTCCCGGCGTGCGGGATAAACTCCTGTAACGGGATGGCCTGTTCGGTTTGTTCCAGCGCCGCCAACGTATAGCCATTGCAGCGCAGGGTGTCGAGGGCGGCGAGCGTATCGGCGGCATATTCCCATTCCACCACGTCTTCAGCGCCCAGGGCGGCTTTGTGAATTTCTGCGCCCGGCGGCACGGCGCAGATACCGCAGAGTATAATCTTTTCTATCCGGAAAGCATCGGCTGTGCGGAATGCCGCGCCAATATTGTGCCGGCTGCGTATATTATCCAACACCAGTACTACCGGCGTTTTTTCCGCTTGCCTGTACTGCTCCGGCGTCAGGCGGTTCAATTCACTGTTCAAAAGTTTGCGGTTCATATTCCTTATTTCTTATTTCTAATTCTTCTGCCGACCGCCTGTTCACCTGACAGTCGGCCGCCTGTTCGCCAACAGCCGTACAGCCGTCCACCGTGCCGCCTGCCGTTCAGATTGAACGCCGCCTGCCGTTCAGATTGAACGCCGCCCGCCGTTCAGGTCGAATGCCGCCAGCCGTTCAGGTCGAATGCCGCCCGCCGTTCAGGTCGAATGCCCCTTATCCTTTCGTCTATAATAAAGGAATAAGGGTAATGAGGAGGGCTGTGTTCTTTGCTACTAAGGGCGTTTTCATTTTAGTCGTAAGTCGTAAGTCGTAAGTCGCGACAAGCGCAAATTAATGGTTAATGATTAATGGTTAATTGCGACAAGCGCAGTGGCGTAAGCCAAAATAGTCAATAATTAAATAGTCAATAGCTAAATCTGTAAATCCGTAAATGGTCACTCCAACTCATAACTCATAACTCATACTTCATAACTCTTAACTCTATTCGAAGTCTTCGTACAGGAGGTATTTTTTCCGCGATATTTTGAATGTATTTACTTCGTCCTGCCAGGATGCGCGAATTTCATCTGCCGTCAGTCCCTGTTCCACCATCCGGCGGATGCGTTCAGTGCCGCAAAGTTTGTAGAAGAAATTATTGAAGAATTTATCTTTTTCGGCAAAGTGGTTGTAGGCTTCTATCAGCCATTCCAGCCGCAACTGGGCTTCGTCTGTCAGGTAATGGTCGTTGTAGTAATGCAAATTCACGCCGAAGCAGACTTCGTCTTTGTAGGGCGGGTTTTGCGCGCCCGGCATGCTTTGCGGCAGGAAACCGAACGGATAATAGGGTTTAAAAGACGGATGCCCGAATACTTCAAAAGGTATGCCTGTGCCGCGCCCGACACTGATGACCGTGCCTTCAAACAGGCAGAGTGACGGGTATAAATGAATGGCCTGCAGGGTCGGCAAATTCGGCGATGGCGGGCTGGTGAAGTGATATGCCCACTTGTGCGAATAGCCGGCACAGGTAATCACCGTCAAATCGCATTTGATTTTATTTGCCAGCCAGCCTTCTTCGTTAATCATGCGTGCCAGTTCCCCCAGCGTCATTCCGTGTACGACAGGAATGGGGTGCATGCCGACAAAGGAACGGAATTTTTCTTCCAGCACGGGGCCATCCACATAAAAACCGTTGGGGTTCGGCCTGTCGAGGATAATGAGCGGGACATTGTTTTCGGCGCAGGCTTCCATCACATAGTGCATCGTGGAAAGGTAGGTATAGAAGCGCGCTCCTACATCCTGTATGTCGAACAGCATGTAGTCGATATCACGTAACTGTTCCGGCGCGGGTTTGTAATTTTTCCCATAGAGCGACGCCACTTCGATACCGGTTTGCCTGTCTACCGATGTATCGAAATGCTCGCCGGCATCGGCCGTGCCGCGAAATCCGTGTTCGGGGGCGAAAATACGGGTTACTTTTATATTGTTTTCCAACAATACATCAACCAAGTGTTTTTCGCCTATCATGGCGGTGTGATTGGCTGTAACGCCTACCCGTTTGCCTTGCAACAGGGGTAGGTAATTATCCAAGCGTTCTGCTCCGGTTTGCAGCGGTTGTGCACCTGCGGCAGAAACGATAAGTAAAGTAAGAAGTGTAAAAAAATGTTTCATACAGGTTGTTTATTTTTTTATTTAAAATGTATAACGCATCGTCAAACCCGCGTTGCTCGGGTCAAGGTGGAAAGTATCGTATCCGGTAAAATAAATTTTAGGATCAAAGTCCAACGCAAAGCAGAGGGGTAAAGTCGCCAGTTTATATTCCACGCCCCCGAGGACATCTGCGCCGAAGAGAAAGTGTTTGTTTGTCGCATCCCCAATCTTTGCACCGACCGTAAAACCCGCGCCGATATACCATGCCAGACCGTCCACCGCTTTTATCGGGAAATGGTATTCATATAGCGCCGTTCCGCGAATGCTCATTTGGTTCGGATGTACAATACCCAAATCCAAAATCGCTTCCAGCGCGCCGGCGGTATGCAGGAATTGTTTATAGCTCCCGCCGGCGATTGTTCCCACTCGAAGCCCGATGGAACGTTCGTAGTCTTGTGCGACAAGCGTAGTAGCCGATATTATCGACAATAAAAGGAAAATACCTGTTTTCTTTTTCATAATTTTATACATTAAAAATAGTTAATATCCGTTATAAATATACTGCTTAATAAATTATTCGCCACCCGGCTTGCGCCGAGCCGGAATAAGGCCGGGACGAGCCAGTCGCCGCCCAGCACGCTTTTTACTATTGCGTAATACATCAATGCATCGTCTGATGATACAATACCGCCGGCCGGTTTGAACCCGGTTTTCTTCCCGGTTTTTTCATAAAATAGCCGGATGCAATTGGTCATTATCCATGCAGCGGCAGGCGTGGCGGCGGGTTCTATTTTTCCGGTGGATGTTTTGATGAAATCCGCTCCGGCTTCCATCGCAATGAATGAGGCAATGGCTATTTGCATAGCCGTTAATGCGCCGGTTTCCAAAATAACTTTCAAGTGCGCTTGTCCTGTTGCTGCTTTGATTTGCCTGATTTCTGCGGACACGGTGTCATAATCGCCGGAAAGGAAAGCGCCTAAGGAAATAACAATATCGATTTCAGTCGCCCCCTGTTCCACTGCCATACGGCACTCATCGCACTTCACTTTGATAAATGTTTGCGATGCCGGAAAACCCGCTCCCACTGCGGCAATGCGGACGGCAGGGGTTTTCAGCGCATCGCGGACTGTCCGTACCAACGCAGGATAAATGCAGATAGCCGCTACACCCGGCGTACCGGGAAAATGAGCAGGAAAATTATTTACTTTTTCCGTCAGTATCCGCACTTTTTCTACCGTATCGGTAGCATTCAAAGTCGTTAAATCAATAGCGCCGAAACAGCGTTTCCAATCTTCCTGCGTACGAAATGCCGGCAGGCTCTCCTTTATTTCCTCGATAGCGTTGGCGATAGTTGTTTCGTTTACCGCCCATCCGTATTTTTCTAAATAATCATGCATGTTTGTTGAATTGTTGAGTTGTTGAGTTGTTGAAGTGTTGGGTGGCATTAGCCACTCTTAACTTTTAGCTCTCAGTTCTTAACTCCTATTTGCGTAGTTCAAAGTTTTGCCCCAGATATTTCCGGCGCACTTCCGGATTGGCGGCTAACTCTTCGGCAGTGCCGCTTTCCAGAATAGCGCCGTCAAAAAGCATGTACGCGCGGTCGGTAATAGCAAGCGTTTCGTGTACATTGTGGTCGGTAATAATGATGCCGATATTTTTATCTTTCAATCGCGAGACGATTGTTTGGATATCTTCCACCGCAATAGGGTCAACGCCGGCAAAAGGTTCATCCAGCAAAATAAACTTCGGGTCGATAGCCAAACAGCGGGCAATCTCGCAACGCCGCCTTTCACCGCCGGATAATTGGATGCCGAGACTCTTGCGCACTTTTTGCAGTCCGAGTTCTTCAATCAGTTGTTCCAGCCGTTCGTGGCGCTGCTCTTTGTTTTTGATTTTTGTTTCCATCACCGCCAGCAAATTATCTTCGACCGAGAGTTTACGGAATACCGATGCTTCCTGTGCCAGATAGCCCAATCCGTTTTGTGCACGTTTATACATCGGTTCTTTTGTAATGTCACGTTCGTCCAAGAAAATGCGTCCGCTATTGGCTTTTATCAAGCCCACGAGCATATAGAAAGTGGTCGTTTTCCCTGCGCCGTTCGGCCCGAGCAAGCCCACAATCTCACCTTGCCCTACTTGCACCGACACGCCTTTTACCACCGTCCGCGAGCCGTATTTCTTTACCAAATCTTTACAATGTAAAATCATATTGCATTATTATACTTCCTGATTAAACTATTCCTTCCCGCAGTATGTCGTGCAAATGTACCATACCGGCATATTCCTTTTTGTGAACGACCAGCAACTGTGTAATTTTATTTTCTTCCATCAAGTTAAAAGCCTTTATTGCCAATGCCGACAGGTCGATAATTTTGGGGTTTTTCGACATGATATCAGTAGCCGTCAAGGCGTCTAACCGTTTTGTTTTTTCCAGCATCCGCCGTACATCGCCGTCAGTGATAATGCCAACCACATTGCCGGCATTATCCACTACGGCCGTTGCGCCGAGCCTGTTGGAAGAAATAGTAATAATAGTATTGTCGATAGTTTCTTCGGGGGAAACTTGCGGTTTGCGGTTTTTATCTATTAAATCCCCGACCCGTAAATATAATTTTTTGCCGAGCGAGCCGCCCGGATGTACCCGTGCAAAGTCCTGTTTCGTAAAGCCGCGAAGTTGCAGCAAACAAATGGCCAGGGCGTCTCCTAAGACTAATTGGGCGGTAGTACTGGTTGTCGGAGCTAAATTATTCGGGCAGGCTTCCGCATCCACTGTCGCGCGTAACACATAGTCGGCATGTTGCGCCAAATAGGAATCCGGGTTGGACACTATTGCAATAAGTTTATTGCCGAGATTGCGGATGAGCGGCACTAACAGTTTTATTTCCGCCGTATTCCCACTTTTCGACAAACAAATAACAATATCGTCCGGCTGGATAATCCCCAAATCGCCGTGGATAGCGTCTGCGGCATGCATGAATATTGCCGGCGTGCCGGTAGAATTAAATGTAGCGACAATTTTATTTGCAATGATAGCGCTTTTTCCGATACCCGAAACAATGACGCGCCCCTTATTGGTATAAATTAACTGCACTACCCGTTCAAAATCTTTATTGATATAAGATGCTATTTTTTGTATGGCATGCGCTTCCGTTTCAATAGTTTTTACCGCTAACTTTCCGATGTCGTTCAAATCACCCATTGCAAATAAATTTTGACACTTTCTAAAATTTTTGTAATTTAGTAGCGCAAAGATAATGAAAAGTAGTAAATTTTCCTATCATTTGTGAACAAAAGCAATGTACGTAACAGACCAATTTTTATACGGGCAGCTTAAAACTTACTTCGGTTTTGATACTTTTAAAAGCCGCCAGGAAGCTATTATACGCAATATACTTGCGGGAAAAGATACATTTGTACTGATGCCGACAGGCGGAGGGAAATCAATGTGCTACCAGTTACCTGCGCTCATTCTGGATGGCGTGGCGATTATTATTTCGCCGCTTATCGCACTGATGAAAAATCAGGTGGACGCTATTCGCGGATTTATTATCAACAATAATAATATTGCGCATTTTCTTAATTCATCGCTCAACAAACAACAGTTGCAGGAAGTGCATCAAGGCTTGTTGAGCGGGGAAACCAAACTATTGTATGTCGCTCCCGAGTCTTTGACAAAAGAAGAAAATGTACAGCTATTGAGGCAAATAAAAATTTCTTTTTATGCCATTGACGAAGCGCACTGTATCTCGGAATGGGGACACGATTTCCGTCCGGAATACCGCCGCATACGGCCTGTCGTAAATGAAATAGGCGTAGCTCCGATTATTGCATTAACGGCCACTGCCACGCCGAAAGTACAACATGATATTCAAAAAAATCTGGGAATGTTGGATGCTACCGTATTCAAGTCGTCATTCAACCGCCCGAATTTATATTACGAAATTCGCCCGAAAACCAATACCGACCGCGAGATTATAAAATTCATGAAGAATAATCCCGGCAAATCGGGTATTGTATATTGCCTGAGCAGGAAAAAAGTGGATGACCTTTCCAGTTTGCTGCAAATAAACGGTATCAATGCATTGCCCTATCATGCCGGATTGGATGCGGCTACACGTTCACACAATCAAGACCGTTTTTTAATGGAAGATGCAGATGTGATTGTCGCTACCATTGCTTTCGGCATGGGTATTGACAAGCCGGATGTGCGCTTCGTCATTCATTACGATATTCCGAAAAGTTTGGAGGGATATTATCAGGAAACCGGCCGCGCCGGACGTGACGGCGGAGAAGGGCTTTGCATAGCGTTCTACAATTACAAGAACGTGCAGAAGCTGGAAAAATTCATGCAGGGAAAGCCTTTAGTGGAACAGGAAATCGGGAAACAACTGTTGCAGGAAACCGTTGCTTACGCTGAAACCGGAAGCTGCAGGAGAAAAGTATTGCTGAATTATTTCGGCGAAGAATATACCGAAGAAAATTGCGGCAACTGTGATAATTGCCTGCATCCGAAAACGCTCTTTGAGGCGCAGGACTACTTGCTGACGGTGTTGCGAACCGTGTTGGCGGTACACGAAAAATTCAAATCCGAACATATTGCCAATATCATTACCGGCATTATGACGGCTTTCCTGAAATCGTACCACCATCACGAATTAAAAGAATTTGCAAGCGGCGCGGAAAAAGACCTTCGCTTTTGGCACACGATTATACGGCAAGCGCTCATTCATCATTTACTCGAAAAAGAAATTGAAAACTATGGGTTGCTGAAAGTAACGGAAAAAGGACGCGCTTATCTGGCTTCCCCTTATCCTGTGATGCTTCCAGAAGACCACGAGTACCATGCCGAAGATAATGACGATGACTTTTTCATCGGGCAGCCGAAATCAAGCGGCAGTTTTAACGAAGAATTATTTTCTATCCTGAAATCGCAACTCTACGATTTGGCTCATCGCCTGGATATCCCGCCATACGCCATTTTCCAAGACCCTTCGATAGAAGACATGTGTGTGCAATTCCCGGTAACTATTGACGAATTGAAGAACTGCCACGGCGTGGGCGAAGGCAAAGCAAAAAAGTTCGGGCAGGAATTTGTAGACATCATTAAAAAATACGTAGAAGAAAATAATATTGAACGCCCCAATGAACTTGTCGTAAGGTCGCTCATCAACAAGTCCGGCTTGAAAGTGTACATCATTCAGGCAATCGACCGGAAAGTGATGCTGGACGACCTCGCCGCCTCAAAAGGGTTGGAGATGGGACAACTGCTTGATGAAATTGAAGTCATCGTAAATTCCGGCACGAAAATTTCTATTGATTATTTTATCAAGCAAGTGATTGACGATGACAAGGTGGATGCCATTTATGAATACTTCCACCACGAAGCACAATCGGACTCCATTGATGAAGCGCAGGATATTTTAGGCACTGATTTTTCCGAAGAAGAAATACGGTTGGTACGGCTGAAATTCATGTCGGACGTTACTAATTAGAGTTAAGCGTTAAAAGTTAGGAATTAAACGTTAAGCATTAAGAGTTAAGGACGAAGAACTAACAGTTAAAAATTAACGGTCTCAACATTCTTATTTTTAAGTATTCTAAACTTTTTTTGTATATTTGTAACTTAAAACAAAAAAATTATGGGAAAACGTTACGACATTGACCAGCTTGACCAAACAATATTAAGCGCGTTAATTAAAAATGCACGCCTGCCGTTTTTGGAAATAGCACGCGAGCATAACATCTCCGGCGCCGCTGTACACCAGCGCGTGAAAAAAATGGAAGAAGCCGGCATTATCACCGGTGCGCGCCTGTTGGTAAAGCCGACAGCGCTGGGTTTAAGCGTGTGCGCTTTCGTGGGCGTGCATCTTGATAACCCGAGGCACTATGCCAGTACGGTGGAAGCAATAAAAAATATTCCCGAAATAGTGGAATGCCACTTTGTGACGGGAGATTATACATTATTGCTGAAACTCTTTTGCCGCGACCACGAACACCTGATGAACGTATTACTGAATACGCTCCAAAACTTGCCGAACATCACCAAAACCGAAACATTGATTTCCCTGAACCAGATTTTTGAACGGCAGGTATGGGTGAAGGATAAGATTACTATCTCCCATTCGAGCAGGGCGCGGAAAAAAACTAATTCCTGATTGCTAATTTCCGGTTTCCGATGGACTGACGTTCGCTCGCGTAACTTTTATGTGAATCGTAGGTCATTTACCTCTCTTGTCCTCCATAGGTTGACATAAAAAAGAGAAGAGGAGATGACAAAAAGTACACAAAAGCATTATCGGTACAGTCTTTGCTTATTGAAAATGAAAGAAAAATTAACAAAGAAAAATCAATTCAAAAACTGTCAACTTTTTTTAGGACGTGACTATCTGAACTTGCTCTAAACAGTTTTTCATTATCTGTAAATCCAAAAATCCCCTTTTGCTTTCTCGATATTTTTATTTACTTTTGCGGCTAATTATTAAACGCTATAAGCATCTTCATTATGCAAAATAAAATCCAACACCTGCTGAAAGAAGTGGAAACGCTTGCGGCAAAAAGCGTGCAGGAAGCTGAAGAAATCCGTGTACAATGGTTAGGGAAAAAAGGGATTGTTACGGTATTGTTCGATGAGTTTAAAAACATCGCCGCAGAAGAAAAGCGCGTGTTGGGACAACAACTCAACACACTGAAAACAGCCGTACAGGGAAAAATCGCCACTTTGCGGGATGCGACTGAACAAACGCCGGTCAACGTTTCCGGCGACTATACGCCACCGGGTTTCCCGCATCCTTCCGGTGCGCGGCATCCCATTTCGATGGTGCGCAATGAGATTATCGACATCTTCAAACGCAGCGGCTATACGCTGGCGGAAGGCCCGGAGATAGAAGACGACTGGCATGTATTTTCGGCGTTGAACTTTCCGCCCGAACACCCGGCACGCGATATGCAGGATACGTTTTTCATCCGGCAGGGCGATAATGCCGTGCTGTTGCGTACGCACACCAGCTCCGTACAGGTGCGCAAAATGGAAATGCAACAACCGCCCATCCGCGTTATTTGTCCGGGACGGGTATTCCGCAACGAAGCTATCTCGGCGCGCGCGCATTGCATCTTCCACCAAGTCGAAGGATTGTATATTGATGAAAAAGTATCGTTCGCCGACTTGAAGCAGGCGATATTATATTTTGCACAAGAGATGTTCGGCGCAGATACGAAAATCCGGTTACGTCCCTCTTACTTCCCTTTCACAGAGCCGAGCGCAGAAGTAGATGTCAGTTGTAATATCTGCGGAGGCAAAGGGTGCAACATTTGCAAAGGCACCGGCTGGCTGGAAATTATGGGCTGTGGAATGGTAGACCCGAATGTGCTTGAAGCAAATCATATTGATTCCAAAAAATACACCGGCTTTGCTTTCGGCATGGGCATCGAACGTATTGCCATGCTCAAATGGCAGGTGCGCGATTTACGCCTCTACTTTGAAAACGATGTGCGGTTTTTGAAACAATTTTCCACTGCGCTGTAAGAATTAAGAATTAAGGAATACGGCCGATTGCAGTTGGTTCAAGGCTTTTTCAAGGATGCTGCGCGGCGTGCCGACATTTATGCGCATAAAACCTTCCCCGCCCGGACCGAACATTTCACCGTCATTCAATGCCAATCCGGCTTTATTGATAAACAAGTCGAGCAAGGCGGCATGGTCTAAGTGCAACCCGCGGCAATCAAGCCACACAAGGAATGACGCCTGCGGTTTCATCACGCGAATACCGGGAAGATGCGCAGAACAATAGTTGTCCACAAAGTCAATATTACTTTCCAGATAAGCCAATAATGCTCGCAACCATTCATGGCCGTGCGTATAGGCGGCTTCGGCGGCAATGGTTGCAAAGATGGTTGGCTCATTCAGCTCATTTGCCCTCAGCCACGCGTAAAAACGGGTGCGAATGGCGGCATTGGGAACAATAGCAAACGAACTCACCAACCCTGCGATATTAAATGTCTTCGATGGTGCGCCAAAGGTGATACTGTTCTGCGCCGCCGCCTCCGATACGGTGGCAAACGGCTGGTGGCGGTGGCCAGACAATGCCATGTCGGCATGAATTTCATCCGAAATAACCAAAATATTATGCCGAACACAAATATCGGCAAGCGTTGCCAACGTTTCGCGACTCCACACCACCCCGCCCGGATTGTGCGGATTGGAAAGGATAAACAGCTTGCACCGGCGGTCTATTATTTTTTCCAATTGTTCAAAATCCATTTCATAGCTATCATTGACGAGCTTTAGCGGATTGTATGCCACCACGCGTTCGTTGGCTTCCGGCACCATTCGGAACGGGTGGTACACGGGCGGCTGGATAATCACCTTGTCGCCCTTGCCGGTAAACACATTCACCGCAAATCCGATGCCTTTGACAATACCCGGAATATAGCACAACCATTCGGCTTTTACATTCCATTCATGCCGTTCTTTCAGCCAGCGCATCAACGAAAGCCGGTATCTCGGCGGGTCTTGCGTGTAGCCGAAAACAGGATGCGCCATCCGTGCACGAAGTGCATCAACAATAAATGCCGGCGTTTCAAAATCCATATCGGCCACCCACAGCGGAATCAGGTTGGCATTGCCGTAGCGGGCTTCCAGTGCATCTATCTTCAACGCATTCGTGCCGCGCCGGTCGATTACTTTATCGAAATCATACT
>JAIROQ010000122.1 GCA_031257455.1 Prevotellaceae bacterium
AATAGTCAATAGTCAATAGTCAATAAAAAAATAGTCAATCAGACCAAGTCTTTTGCGTGTTTAATCATAAAGTGGAGACGGTTGAGGACATTGGCTTCGGAGGTGTCGGCATCGAAGTCGAGGAAGAGTAGTTGCATGGCGGGATAGACTTCGCGTACGCGCTTTTCAATGCCTTTGGCGATAATGTGGTTGGCAATGCAGCCGAAAGGTTGCAGGCTAAGGGCATTGAATACGCCGGCTTCGGCAAAGGCGGACAGTTCGGCGGGAATAAGCCATCCTTCGCCGAATTGCGCCGTAAGGTTAATGATTTTCGCCGCTTTCTCGGCGTCTTCATAGAGGTCGCTGAAAGGGCGGTAATAGCGGAATGCGGCGGCGGCACGGTCGAATTTACGCGCATAATAGTACACTATTTTGTAGATGGCATCGTTCACCACCAATGGCAGCGTATTGCGCTTGATGTGGTGATGATGATTGTGCCGCATGTTTACAAAACCGGATATAAAAAAGTTGTAGAGTGACGGCGCTACTACTTCCACGCCCTGCTCTGCCAGCCATTGCAACACATTTTTATGGCTGAATGAATTGTATTTTACATAAATTTCCCCCACCACGCCAATCACCGGCACATGGTCGTTGGGCGTGATGATACGGTTAAATTCGTTGGCGGCGTCTTTTACCAGCTTGAACAGCGCCGCCCGGTTACGTTGCAAGATAAAGGGTTTGGCGAGGCGGATATATTTATGGCGCAAGCGGGCGGCTGCGCCTTTTTCTTTTTCGCGCACTATGGCGGCGTAATAAAATTTGGTAAGGCAATCGGCATACAGCAGGGCAAAGAAAGTAATAATCAATGCCCGCGACCAGCGCAACTGGAAGCCCGGCTGTTCGTTGTAAATATCGTCATTGAAGGCGACCGACACTACCGGAATGTCGTTAAATCCCGCCGCCTGCATGGCGCGTTTAATAGAGGCGATGTAATTGGTGGCGCGGCATTGCCCGCCGGTCTGGGTAATGGCCACAGCGATTTCATGGCGGTTGTACCGGCCGGACTTCAGCGCTTTCACAATGTCGCCGACAACCAGAATGGCCGGGTAACAGACTTCATTGTTCACATAACGCAGTCCCTGCGTAACCGATTCCGAATCGCTGGGCGGCAATATTTCCATATCCACGCCCATCAGTTTGAAAACTTCGGGGAGAAGTTCCGAATAGCCTTCGGCAAAATAGGGCGCAATGACTTTGCGGTAACGGTCGTTTTTCGTGAAAGTGGGCGGCGCAACAAACGGTATCTCGCGGCGGCCGGGCGGGCTGAAACGCAAACTCTCTACCAAAGAACGGATGCGCAACCGCAATGAACCGATATTATTCACCTCGTCAATCTTCAGCAACGTGAGGTTTTTCCCTTTCCGTTTAAGGATTTCATTCACTTCGTCCGTTACCAGCGCATCGGGGCCGCAGCCGAAGGACGTCAGCTGGACGTAATGAATGTTGTCATTACTGTTCGCCACGAACTGTGCGGCTTTGAAAATACGATTGGGATACGCCCACTGGCTTACGGCATGCAATTGACCATACACATTGCTGTTCCACATCCGCGTCACGTCTTCGGTGATGACGTCCACGCCCATTTGGGTGATAAATTCCGACACTTTGTGTTGCACCAGCGGGTCGGCGTGGTAAGGACGGCCTGCCAGCAGGATGACCATACGGTTGCCGGCTTTAGCGTCTTCGAGCAGTTGAAACGCACGGTCGGACAAATGCCGGAAATGCGTTTGCTGGGCTTGCAAGGCAAGGGAAAAAGCGCGTTTGACCACTTCGCCGGCCATGCCGAGACTGTATAAATATTCCTTGCAGGCTTTATATAACAGTTTCTCATCGTTGAACGCCACCGTAGGCGCATCTATCGGCACGCCGAATTTCCCGGCGGTGTCGATACCGGCTTTGATGACGTCCGAATAACCCGTAACCACCGGGCAATTGTAACTGTTGGCGGAGCGCGTGTCTTCCTTTTGCTCGAATACCACGTAAGGATAAAGGATACGGTCAACTTTTTGCTCCAGCAAATTCAAAATATGCCCGTGCATCAGTTTGGCGGGAAAACAGATGTTGTCGGACATTACCGAGCGCAGCCCCTGCTCGTACATGGCGTATGTTGAGGGCTGCGACAATACCGGTTGCAGGTTACATTCGGAAAGCAACGTATGCCAGAAAGGATAATTTTCAAACATATTCAACCCGCGCGGGATGCCGATGCGCAGCTTCGGTTCGTCCGGCTGCATGGCCGAACGGTCAAACAACGATTGCAGTTTTATGGCATAAAGATTGGCGCCTTCGTGATGGGATTCTACTTTATTTGAAAATATTTTTTCGCATTTATTGCCGGAATAATAACTGTTGCCGTTCGAGAACTTGAACTTTTTTACGAAACAATGATTTTCGCAGCCGTGACACTGCACCATGTCGGTAGCGAAAGCCTCCATCGTCAGGAATTGTTCGAGCGGCGTAACGGCGGCGCCGGCAACGGCATTCCGGCATGAATAGATTGCCGCGCCGTAAGCGCCCATCAATTCCGGGATATCGGAAAATGATACTTCGGCGCCGGCCAGCGCTTCCAGCGCCCGCACAATCGACAGGTTGCGGAATGCGCCGCCCTGCACGACTATATGCCCGCCAAGCTCGGCCACGTCTTTTAACTTTAATACCTTATAAAGGCAATTTTTTATCACCGAATACGACAGTCCTGCGGCGATGTCGGCAATTGCCGCATTCTCTTTGAGCGCCTGTTTGACTTTGGAATTCATAAATACCGTGCAACGTGTTCCCAAATCGCAAGGCGCACCGGCATGGCAAGCCATCTCCGCAAATTCCGCCACCGGCAAATCCAGCATATTCGCAAACCCTTCAATGAACGACCCGCAACCGGACGAGCAGGCCTCGTTAATCTCCAACCGGCGGATAGCGCCGTTTTCAATAAACAACGCCTTCATGTCCTGCCCCCCGATGTCCAAAATAAACGATACGTCAGGGGAAATTTTCCGCGCCGCGAGGTAATGCGCAATCGTTTCCACCAACCCGAAATCAAGGTTGAATGCGGCTTTTACCAGGTTCTCGCCATAGCCGGTTGCCGCGCTTCCGGCCACTGTCAGTGCTACGCCATGCTGCGCCGCCGCGTAACGCAATGCTTCCAGCCCGTTGATGACCGCCTGCAGCGAGTTGCCTTCGTTGCGCGTATAATAGTCGAACAATACCCGTTCCTTCCCGTCCACGACAATGATTTTTGTAGTCGTAGAGCCGGAATCTATGCCCAGATAACAGGGCATTTTACATTCTTCCCAAGCAATCCGGTCAACAAACCGGTTACACTTCTTCTTGCGCCAGTTCTCAAAATCCGAACGGTTTTCAAACAGCTTGGGCAGCCGTTTTTCCAACATCGTCTTATCGGACAGTTCCATGTTTTTGGCATTGCGCAGGAGTTCGCTCAGGCGAATGGTTTTGTTACCCGTGCGCGGCGTAACGGCACAGCCCCATGCCGGCACAATATGCGCATGCCGGTCGAAAATACACTGCCCGCCGGAGAGCGACAATATATTCTCAAAAGCCTTATGCAACGCCGGAATGAACGCCAACGGGCCGCCGCAGAAAAATACCGGCGGCGCAATTTCATAGCCCCGCGAAAGCGCCGACACGGTCTGCATGGCCACCGCATGGAAAATGGACGCGGCAATATCGGCTTTATGCACATTGCGGCTGATAAGGTTTTGCACATCGGTTTTGGAAAATACGCCGCACCGGGACGCGATAGGATAGGTCTTTTCCGCTTTCCCGGCCAGGTTGCTCAATTCATTTACCTGCACGCCCAGCAGGCTTGCCATCTGGTCGATAAATGCGCCCGTGCCGCCGGCGCAGCTGCCATTCATGCGGATGTCGGGCGCCTGTCCCGGATGGAAGAAAATCATTTTTGCATCTTCCCCGCCGATGTCGATAAAAGTCCGTACATCGGGGAAACGCTCTTCCATCAACGTAACCGAAGCCACGACTTCCTGCACGAACAATGCGCCGAAGCGTTCGGCAATACCCATCCCTACCGAACCGGTGATAGCAATATCCAGCGTGCAGTCGCCGATTTTTCGGAAAGCCGTAAAGAATGCCCCGACAATCGCACGCCCCAAATCGGCATTATGCCGGCGGTAGTCGGAAAACAATACGCCGCCACTATCATCTACAATGACTAATTTCACGGTCGTAGAGCCGATATCCATACCGGCACGGTAAGCAGGAATTGTTTTTATGCCAATCATAAGGTGCAAAGGTAAAAAAAAATGATGATGTGATGATGTGCTAATGTGACTAATTTTTTAATGTGACTAATTGGGCTTTCGCCACTGCGCTTGCCGCGACTTACGACTTATGACTTACAACTTACGACTAAAAACATTTTCAACTTTCAACTGAAAAGCCCCGAAAGGGCGCAACATGAATAACCTCGTGCGTAAGCGCGGGGGCAAGGCAGCCCGTGCTTTTCGCGCGGCGCACTGCCGGTGCATCGTGGAAAACCCCTGCGCCGCGCGAGTGCAGGGCGGGACATGTGGTGCTACTAAGTCCCCCAGCACGGTACGCGCATCCCTGCAAAAATAACTTCGGCCACCCTTTTTCTAATGCCTATATATCAGCATAATACAATTTAGTTACATAAGAGGTTGTTTTGTTTTTAAAATAAGGTTTTTGATTAATGATTAGTGGCGCCAGCTAAAATAGTCAATAATTAAATAGTCGCTCCTTATAAAAGTAATTTAAGCGGCATTCAGGGAGAAGTTTTTTTGGAAAAAGTAACGGGAAAAAATGAGACAAAAAAGTCGATCGACTTTCTCGCGGAGTTTTTCCATCATTTTCTTCAAATTCCACGCGCAAGCCGCCATCAGGGC
>JAIROQ010000134.1 GCA_031257455.1 Prevotellaceae bacterium
ACTGGCATATTTATGCCGAGTTGGGACAAGTCCTGAGCAAGAAAGTCCGGCCACTTTACGCCAAGGACAAGTTCAGGCTTGAGATTGACAATATGGTTTATGCTTTCGACAGCACCACCATCAGCCTCTGTCTCAAACTTTGTCCATGGGCTAAGTTCCGCAAGCATAAGGGGGGTGTAAAAATGCATACGCAGATTAACCTGAGAGGTAACATTCCTGTTTTCATTCATCTTACAAAAGCATCTGTACATGACGTGAATGCAATGGATGAGATGTGCATCGAAATGGGTGCCATTTATCTGATGGACAATGGATACATTGACTTTTTCAGGCTCTTCAACAGCATCCATAAGAATAGCGCGTTCTTTGTGACCAGGGCAAAAGATAATATGCAGTATGCGGTTATTTCTTCTAAAGCGGTTGACTTGCAGACAGGAGTAATCAGTGACCAAATTATCCGTCTGACTGAAGAGGCATCCATGAAAAAATATCCGAATGAATTCCGGATGATTGTGTATGAAGATTTTGCCACGGGAAACGTATATCGCTTCATTACGAACCATACCGGCTACGAGTCTCTCACCATTGCCGAGCTTTATAGGGAGAGATGGAACGTGGAACTTTTCTTCAAATGGATAAAACAACACCTGCATATCAAATCATTTTATGGCACCTCTGAAAATGCCGTCTATACCCAGATATGGATAGCTGTGTGTGCGTTCTTGCTTTTAGCGTTAGCCAAGAAGAAGATGCATATCGAAGAGCCATCACTTTATATGATTTCACAAACCATAGGAACTATGTTGTTTGAGAAAATACCGGTACGTGAATTGTTTAACAAACCAAATTTTAATGTCTCGTCTGATGATGCTCAACTCGAACTATTTTGAAACCTCTAATCTTAACGGGACAGCAGTGATTTATATTTTCTATTTTCCTGTTGATTTTACGGTTTCTGTCATAGCAAAAACCGGTTTACCGGCCGGATTTATGGCGCCAGCCAATCAGAAATTAGCAATCAGAAATTAGAAATCAGCAATTATTTCAGGAAGCGTTTATCGATTTCTTCGATGGTGATGATTTGCAGGGTTGGTTTGCCTTCGGGCGAGAGAGCGGGTTCTTTGCAGGCGAATAAATTATCGACCAATGCCTGCGCTTCAAACATATTCAGCGGTTCGTCGGAAGTCCCGGCGGCGGCTTTGGCTAATGATAATGCGAGTTTTTCGTGCCGTTGTGTTTTCAGGTCGGCGGCATTCTCGTGGAGGGTGTACAGTAATTCTTCTATTAATTGTGTAGCGTCCATTGCGGGAAATGAAGCCGGCTGCCCGTTTACGACTACGGTATTATTCCCGAACGGGCGAATGTCGTACCCGATTTGCGTTAAATCGTCCAGCACGCTTTCCAGCAAAACATAATCCGCCGGCGGCAGGGTTACGGTTTGCGGGAAAATTTCCTGTTGCGTTTCCTGCTGCGGATGCGTCAAATTTTGCAGGAAACGTTCGTACAGGATACGTTGTTGCGCGCGGTGGCGGTCAATAATCATACATCCCGATTTCACCGGCGTGAGAATATATTTCCCTTTCAACTGGCAAATCGCACGCTCCGTGGTAAAGCGCTCCATCGACAATTGTTCCGGCGTTTTTTCTTCGGGAAAGGTTTCAAATTGCCGGCTGCGCGATAATCCTTCATACAGTTTTTCCCATCCTTTGAGCGGCGTTCCGGAGGAATTGCCTGCGGATGCCGGTTTGGTCCTTTTATCGTCATCGAACGGGTTAAACGCAGGGTCGATACGGGGGAACGGCAGCGTGGCCGGCGCGTCTTTACGCATGGGCGGAATATCCGGCGCGCCTTCGGTGTTGAAATCAATGGACGGCACGATGGCAAACTTTCCCAATGCCTCCCGTACGGCGGCATGCAGCATTTGAAAAATGATATGTTCTTCTTCAAATTTAACTTCAATTTTCGCCGGATGAATATTTACGTCAATCTTGTCAGGCGACAGTTCAAAATAAATGAAAAATACCGGGCAGGCCTTTTCCGGCAGGAGGTGTTGATAAGCGTTGTAAATAGCTTTTTGAAAATAGGCGCTCCTGAAAAACCGGTTGTTTACAAAAAAGAATTGTTCGCTTGCCGTGCGTTTCACGCATTCGGGCTTGCCTATAAATCCCTTGATACGCACCACAGACGTATCGACTTGGACGGTTATCAGATGCTGGTTAATTTCTTTGCCCATCGTGGCGACAATGCGCTGGCGCAGGTTGGCTGCAGGCAGGTTGTAGAGGTTTGCGCCGTTATGCTGCATCGTAATGGCCACTTCGGGATGACACAATGCCACCCGCTGCATTTCGGACACTAAGTTTTTCAGTTCAACGCTGTCGGATTTCAGGAATTTCCGGCGGGCAGGCACATTGAAAAATAAGTTGCGCACGGCAATGGACGTTCCCGCAGTACATGCCGCCGGCTCCTGCGCCGTTACTTCGGACGCGGAGATAATCACCTGTGTGCCGATTTCATCTTCCTGCCGCCGCGTTTTGATGGTCACCTCCGACACGGCGGCAATGGACGCCAGCGCTTCGCCGCGGAAACCGAAAGTAGTAATGGCATTCAAATCGTCCAGCCGGCGGATTTTGGAAGTAGCATGCCGCTCGAAAGCCATACGGGCGTCGGTGCTGTTCATGCCGCAACCGTTATCCACTACTTGCAGCAGCGTACGTCCGGCATCGGCGAGGACAATGGTAATATTTGTAGCGCCGGCGTCAATAGCGTTTTCCAGTAATTCTTTCAATGCCGATGCGGGGCGTTGCACCACCTCGCCAGCGGCAATCTGGTTGGCAATATGGTCGGGAAGAAGTTGTATCATTAGCGGTTTTTTCGACAAAGATACGAAAAACGTATAGAAGTTATAAGTTGTAAGTTGTAAGTCGGAAATCGAAAAATTGTGTACATTTGTAGTTGTAAATGTAAAAATAATGAAAACAAAAGAAAAGAAAACGCGGTTTGCCAGGGAGCGGATTAAGCCCAGAGGATTGTGGGGATGTATGAAAGGCCGTATTCATTATGAAAGCGATGACATATTCAATCTGGGAATGCCTGATGGATTGCCGGAAGAAGTAGCTTCGTTAAAAGCCGAGATCGCGAAAGAACAAGCGCAAAAAGGATAGGATGAGACGCTATTTGCTGGATACGCACATATTGGTTTGGCTGCTTACAAAAAATAACCGGCTGGATGAAAATATCAGGGAAGATATTGAGTATTTCCAACATCTTTTCTATGTAAGCGTGGAGTCCTTACGTGAAATCGTCATCCTGCAATCACTAAACAAAATTATCCTGCACAACACTGTCGATGAAATTGCGAAAAAATTGGACGAACACCAGATTGAAATCATCCCAATTGAAATAAATCATGTAAAAACGTTGGCAGTTTTGCCTGTTTTCGTCAATCATAACGACCCGTTTGACAAAATGCTCATCGCTCAATCTATCGCCAATAAATATACTTTAATCAGTAACGATGTTAAGTTTTCTTTGTACAAAGATTTTGGATTGCAATTACGCCTAAACGAAACCTAATATCACATTCTTTTCTGTTCAGACGAAGATTTTCCTCGTTTTTAGTCATAAGTCGTAAGTCATAAGTTGTAAGTTGCGGCAAGCGCAGTGGCGTCAGCCAAATCTGTAAATCCGTAAATCTGTAAAAGCCCCTTCGGGGCTGCCTGTGAATAACCCCGTGCGTAAGCGCGGGGATTTCAAATACCGCCTGTGCCTTTCGCGCGGCATACTGCCGGTGCATCGTGGAAAACCCGTGCGCCGCGCGAGGTGCAGGGCGGGACATGTGGCGCTACTAAGGTTGGATAAATTTACAGATTTACGGATTTGGAAATGTGCTAATGTGACTAATTGGGCTGACGCCACTACATTTTCAATTTTCAACTTTCAACTTTCAATTTTCAACTTTCAACTAAATTCCGCTTCTGCAAATATTGTAGCCGATTTTGTATAACCCGAAAAATTTTGTACTTTTGCGCCCTACTAATACATTAAGTTATGTCAAAAATAAATCGTCATTCGCAGGCAGACCCTGAAGAAAAAGTGGAAAAAACGCTGAGTAGCGCAGAACAGTTTTTAGAAAAGTATAGGAATATTTTATTCTATGCGTTGGGAGCATTGGTGCTGGCGGCTGTCATCTATCTCAGCTATCAGGAACTTTATAAAAAGCCCTTGCGTGAAGAAGCGCTGGGACAGATGTTCCAAGCCGAACAATATTTCCGCACCGATTCATTTGCCTTGGCGCTCAACGGTGACGGGAATGCTTACGGATTCCTCCAGATTGCGGACGAATATGGCAGCAACGCCGGTAAATCGCTTCCGTTTTATATCGGTATTTGCCAGTTGCATTTGGGGCAATACGAAGAAGCGATTGCGTCATTGAAAAAATATGACGGCAATGATGAAATCACTGCCGCCCGTGCGCTGGCTTGCATCGGGGATGCTTATGCGGAACTCGGCGACCTGCCGGCGGCATACAATTACTTTATCAAAGCCGCCAACTACCGCGACAACGACTATGCGGCGCGCTATCTGATGAAAGCGGCCCTGATAAGCGAAGAGCAGGGAAATACGGCAGATGCGCTGAAATTGTATGAACGGGTAAAAATCAACTATGCCAATACCGCGGAAGGCCGCGAGATAGATAAATACATCGCCCGTCTGAACCCGGAAAGTTAATGCATATCTATGGGAAGAGCTTTTGAATACCGCAAAGAGCGGAAGATGAAACGTTGGGGCAACATGTCGCGCGTGTTTACGCGGCTGGGCAAGGAATTGACCATGGCGGCAAAATCCGGCGGCGGCGACCCTGAAAACAATCCCCGTTTGCGTGCTATTATCCAAACGGCGCGCGCCGAAAACATGCCGAAAGACAATATCGAACGGGCTATTAAACGCGCGGTGGAAAAAGACCAGAACGATTATAAAGAAATAGTCTACGAAGGCTACGGGCCGCACGGCATTGCGTTTTTGGTGGAAACCGCTACCGACAACCCTACGCGGACGGTGGCCAATATCCGCAGTTATTTTAATAAATACAACGGTTCGTTAGGCACCTCCGGCAGCGTGGAATTTATGTTTGAACGCAAGTGCGTGTTCAAAATCAAAAACCGGCCGGGACTTGATATGGAAAACCTCGAACTGGAACTTATTGACTTCGGCGTGGAGGACATATTTGCCGATGGCGATGAAATTATGATTTACGGCGCATTTGAAGCCTACGGCGCTATCCAGAAATATATCGAAGAACATCAGCTGGAGTTGATAAGCGGCGGTTTTGAACGCATTCCGGTGGGCGAACTGAAAGACGTAACGCCGGAACAAAGAGCGGAATTAGACAAATTAATTGAAAAGTTCGAAGAAGACGATGATGTGCAAAACGTTTACCATACGTTGAAATAACCGGAAATCGTCCTGCGGAAAACAATACATCTTATATCTTTAAATTTATGTTGCAAATTTCTCAAAAAGCGCAAATCATGCCGCTATCACCGGTGCGCAAACTGGTACCCTATGCGGAAGCCGCAAAAAAACGCGGCGTGAAAGTATATCACCTTAACATCGGGCAACCCGATGTGGCCTCGCCGAAAGAAGCGCTGGACGCCGTGAAGAACAATAACCTGAAACTGGTGGAATATCCGCATTCGGCCGGGAATGAAAGCTACCGCAGGGGATTGGCGGATTATTATAAAAAACTCGGCATTGATATTTCGCACGATGAAATTATTATCACCACCGGCGGCTCTGAAGCCATACAAATCGGTTTTTCGACCTGCTTTAACCCGGGAGACGAAGTGATTGTTATGGAGCCGTTCTACACCAATTACAACGGCATTGCCACATGGACGGATGTAACGCTGAAAGCCGTACCCTGCAGCGTGGAAAATAATTTTTCCATGCCGCCTGTCAGCGAATTTGAAAAAGTAATTACGCCGAAAACAAAAGGCATTGTAGTCGTCAATCCGAACAATCCTACAGGTTACCTGTATTCGCGCGAAGAGCTGGAACAATTGGCATGGCTGGTGAAGAAGCACAACCTTTATTTGTTTGCGGACGAAGTTTACCGTGAATTTTGTTATACCGATACGCCGCATTTTTCGTGCATGCAGTTAAAAGGTATCGAAGAAAATGTAGTGTTGATAGACTCCGTTTCCAAACGTTACAGCCTTTGCGGCGTGCGGGTAGGGGCGGTTATCAGCCGCAACAGGGAGGTCATGAAAAGCGTATTGCGTTTTGCGCAGGCGCGGTTATGTTCGCCCGCTTACGGGCAGATTGCGGGCGAAGGCGCATTGAAAACCCCGGCAAGTTATTTCAAAGGCGTGCGGGATGAATATATTGCCCGCCGTAATTACATGGTGGATGCGCTCAACAGGATGGAAGGCGTCTATTGCCCCATGCCCGAAGGCGCGTTCTATACGATTGTCAGACTGCCGGTGGACGATTGCGATAAATTTGCACAATGGCTCCTGGAGGAATTTGAATACGAAAAGCAAACGGTGATGATTGCCCCTGCAAGCGGCTTCTACGTAACAAAAGGCAAGGGATTAAATGAAGCGCGTATTGCCTATGTCCTGCAAATTGAAGATTTGAAAAACGCTATGAAATGTCTGGAGGCCGCATTACGGCAATACAATGAAAATAATTAGACGGAATATTAAACTTTTTTGAAACACTCATGTCTTATATCTGAATAGATTTTTTCATAGGTTTAGGTTAGGCAGAAGCGGGTAGTTATCGCTACCCGCTTCTGTTTTTTATTTGAATTATGAGGTATGAGTTGGCTTGTGCCAAGGCGAATTAAGAATTGGTTGCAGGTATTTACAGATTTACGGATTTACAGATTTACAGATTTGGCTTGCGCCAGCAGTCACAATTGACTATTTTGATTGACTATTTTTTTATTGACTATTGACTATTTGGGCTTGCGCCACTGCGCCTGCCGCGACTTATGACTTACAACTTACGACTTATGACTTACGACTACAAAAAACTACTCTAACCACTCTAACTACTCTAACTCCATTAACTACTTTAACTACTTTAACTACTTTTAACTCCTTTTTTCAAAATAAATTTGCTATTTAAAAAAAAGTTCTTACCTTTGCGGTGCGTTAAGCGTTACAAGTTAAGCACGAAGCGCACGAACAAAGCAGCACAACCTATGACACGGACAACCGGACAACAAAGAAATAACCAGCGGAGACCAGTTCTCCCCCACTCTTCTTTGCCCCCTGTTCATTGTTCACTGCGCACTATTCACTGTTCACTGTTTATTGGTAACTGCTTCACCCCCCCCCCCCCCAACTATTTGAACATCAGTTAGTTATATGCGTACATGTACGGAAGCCCTTGTCCTGCAACGGGTTCAGAAATGCACGCATAATGCAGGCGTCCGGTTGTACACGGCCTGCTTTTTATACCTTTATATATAGTACCACATGCCCGGCTAACGGGACGGGAAAATATCCACCTGTTTCCATAGCTGTTACGGATGTCCCTGTACAGGTACCGGGAACTTTCGTACATGTACGAAATACTTTCGTACATGTACGGAATACTTTCGTACATGTACGGAATATTTTCGTACATGTACGGAATACTTTCGTACATGTACGGAATGCTTTCGTACGTGTACGGAATGCTTTCGTACAGGCAGTGGAACATTTCAGGGATACAACAAATCAACAAATATTGATACAACAAACCAATTAACATTTTTACAAACAAATTTAAAAAAGGAAAAAATTATGAAAAATCGAGATTTCTTACCGTACAAAGACAATGATCTGCTGGCATGGTGCACTAATTTTTTAGCTATCCTGGCCAGTATCCTGCCGCGGATTGAATTTCCGGCAGAAGTGCATGCAGCCCTGACCGCGCTGCTGAACACCTTCAAAACCAAACTCGGTATCGCCGAAGCGCCCGCCACGCGCACCAAAACGGCGGTAAAGGACAAAAACCTCGCGCGAAAAGCGCTGAAAAAAGAAACAAGGCAGGCCGTGAAGGAACACCTGAACTTTAATCATCGGGTAACCGAAATCGACCGCGAAAACCTCGGTCTGCCGATTTACAAAACTACGCGCGACGCCGCGCCGGTGGCCACGACCTTCCCCTGGGTGCAGGTGATTATAAACCTTATACGCCACCTGCATTTTGATTTCGGCGGCGAGGAAACCTCCAAAGCCAAGCCGGAAGGTCAGCATGGCATGGAACTGGCCGGGCAAATCGGCGGCGAAAAACCCGCCAATGCGCGCGCACTGAAACTCTCCTACTTCGATACGCATACCCCGCTGGTCATAGAATTTGAAGAAGAAGACCGCGGCAAAACCTTCTGGTATGCCGT
>JAIROQ010000070.1 GCA_031257455.1 Prevotellaceae bacterium
TGTACAAAACAACTTCATACTGCCAAATCTTATAAAGACTTTTATTGCCTTATATCATTGTATGGTTACCAACTTTTATTAGTCGTAAATAATGAAAGGAGTACATTCATCAATTTACACACCGAAGAGGTAGCTCAAAACCTTTTACGTTATAAATTAACAAATGTACTCCCTTTGAAGAATACTGTTAATTAGTAAAGAAAATTTGAGCTTTTCTTCTGGTGTAAAATAAAAGTTGTACCAACAATTATTTTAACGTATAAAGAACTTCAATAACGTTGCAAATATATAACAATATTTTTTAATTGCAAATATTTTTTAGTTACGCGTGAAGCGCAAGGCACGGCAAGCGCAGTGGCGCCAGCCAAATCTGTAAATCTGTAAATCCGTAAATCTGTAAATGGTCACTCCAATTCATACCTCATACCTTTCTTTGGTGCGCAATCAAAAAATAGTTACCTTTGCGGAAACTACTAATTTTGTCAATGGAAACCAAAAATCGGTTACATAAGTTGCGTTGTTGCGTCATTATTCCGGTGTATAATAATGCCGGAACGGTGGCGGAGGTGGTGGCCGGCGCAAAGCAATATGCCGGTACGGTGATTGTGGTGAATGACGGCTCTACGGATACTACGGCGCAAGCGCTGGCGGCTATTCCGGCCATTACCGTGCTGGCGCATCCGAAGAATAAAGGCAAGGGAGTTGCCCTCCGTACCGGCTTCCGGTATGCCCTGCGCAACGGTTTCCGGTATGCCATTACGCTGGACGGGGACGGACAGCATTATCCTTCCGACATTCCGCACTTTGCCGGCGCGATAGAAAAGGCATACGGCGCGCTGGTTACCGGGTCGCGAAAATTACGGCAGGAGAATATGCCCGGAAAAAACAGGTTCGCCAATAAATTTTCCAACTTTTGGGTGTGGGTGGAAACGGGAAAACGGCTTGACGATACGCAATCGGGTTTCCGCGCCTACCCCCTCGAGCCGTTCGCCAAGTCGAAATATTTCACCCGCCGGTACGATTTTGAGCTGGAAATACTGGTACGTTCCGTATGGAAAAATATTCCGGTAATCGTTATTCCCATCCGCGTATTTTATGCGCCCAAAGAAGCGCAGGTATCCCATTTCAAACCTGTCCGCGACTTTTTGCGGATAAGCCTGCTCAATGTATTCCTTGTATTGCTGGCGTTCCTGTGGTTTCGTCCTTTTTCCCTTATCCGCCGCTTGAATAAGGAGAATATCAGGAAATGGTTTTCCCGGTATATCCTGCAATCTTCCGAGAGCAACCGGAAAATAACCCTTTCCGTGATGTTGGGCGTGTTCATGGGGATTATACCCGTATGGGGTTATCAAATGCTGGCGGCTTTTTCGCTGGCGCATCTGTTCAGACTGAACAAAGCCATAACGGTCGTGGCTTCCAATATCAGCATTCCGCCGATGATACCGTTTATCCTGTTGGGGAGTTTTGCCGCCGGCGCATGGGTATTGAACCGGCCGCTCACCCTGTCGCTCCACACGGTTTCGTTTGAAGCCATCGGGCGGGATTTATTGCAATACCTCGCAGGGAGCTTTGTGCTTGCCGTCCTGTGCGCGCTGGTTGCCGGTGCGGTGGCCGGATTACTGCTATATTTTTTTAGAAAACCGAAAGGAGCATGATACGGATATTCATTACGCTTTACCGGTTTTTCCGCACGCACCGCATGGCGTTTTATGCACTGTGCGTCCTGTTGCCGGCGGTGATGATTTACCTCGCGTGGCAAATACGGTTGCAGGAAGATATTAACAGCCTCATGCCGCAAACCGAAGATACGCGCTATATCGGAAAGGTTTTTAAAAATATCAAAATAAAAGATAAAATCGCCCTGCTGGTAACCTCCAAAGACACGGCGCATCCGGCCGCGCCCGGCGTCATGATGGACGGCTGCGATGCGTTTTTCGCGCACCTTCAACAGACCCCTGCGGGAAAGTCGCACATCAAAAAAGTGCAGTCCACAGTGGATAACCGGCCGGCGGAACTGTTGCACCGGTACGTCATGGAACAGCTGCCCATCTTCCTCGACACCGCCGATTATGTCCGTTTAGACAGCTTGCTGGAACCGGAAAATCTGGAAAAATATATGGCCGGCCGGTATGTCCGGTTACTCTCGCCGTGGAGTATGGTTTCATCGAAATTCATGGCCGCCGACCCGCTGGATTTGTCGGGAAATATCTTGAAAGACCTTGCAGCACTGGAAACGGACGGGCATTATACGATATATGACGAACATATTTTTTCGGAAGACAAACGATATCTGGTAGCGTTTATTTCGCCGGTATTCGGCGCCGGCGAGCTTTCCAACAACGGGGCGCTCGTGGAGGAAATAGAACGCGCCATCGCCGTAGTGGAAGAGCAATACCCCGCATTGGCGGTTTCTTATTTCGGCGGTATTCCGGTCGGTATTTACAACGCCCGCCAAATTAAATCGGATGCTTTCCTTGCGATGATGATTACGGCATTGGCCATTGGGCTGGTTGTCGTCTTTGCATTCCGCCGGAAGTCGGCCATCCCGCTAATCCTGCTGCCGGTATTGATGGGCGGGCTTTTTGCGCTGGCATTGATGTACGTAATACAGGGCGCTATTTCTACGATTGCTATCGGTGCGGGGTCTGTCATTCTCGGCGTGGCGTTGAGTTATTCCATTCATGTGTTTTGCCATTCGCTCCATGCACAATCGGCGGAACAGGTCATTCGCGAACTCACCTACCCGATGACTATCGGCAGTTTTACGACCATCGCCGCTTTTGCCAGCCTCGCTTTTATGCATACGGAAGCGTTGCATGATTTCGGGCTGTTCTCCTGTTTTGCGTTGCTGGGGACTACCCTGTGCTGCCTGATTTTTATTCCGCACCTGTTATCTTTCCAGCCGCAGCCATCCGGCCGCCTGATGCGGCTGATAGAAAAATGGAATGCCTATCCGTTTGAAAAAAATTACCTGTTCATCGGGCTGGTGGCGGTGGTTTTCGGCGTGTCGTGCTTTTTCTGCGGAAAAGTAACCTTTAACGCCGGCATGGAGCAGTTAAGTTATATGCCTGCTTCCTTTGCACGGGCGGAAGCGGTACTGAACAATACTTTTCAGGATAATTATAAAACGGTATATTTCGTTGCTGTCGGCCGCACGCCGGACGAGTCGCTTTCCCATTACCGGCAGGCGGCGCAAAAATGCCATGCCCTGAAAGAAAAATCACTGATTAAAGACTATTCATCGGCGCATGATTTACTCATTCCCGTAGCCGAACAGCAGCGGCGCATTGACTATTGGAATCGTTACTGGACGCCCGAAAAACGCGCCTTTCTCAAAGCAAACCTGTCGAAAACAGGAGAGAAATATACGTTCAAAGCGCAACACTTCAACTCCTTTTTACAACGCCTCGACAAGGATTACCAGCCGGTGGACTATACGCAACAGGACTTTTTGGATACGTTTGTTTTAAACGAATGGATAGATTATGCAGACGGGCTGCCGATGGCCATTATTCAGGCGCGGCTATCCGAAGAAAACAAAGAACAGGTGTACCAGGCCTTCGGCGAAGATAAAAATATCGTCATCCTCGACAAGGCCTATTTTGCCGGCCAACTGTCGATGCTGGTCAATAATGATTTTAATACGTTGTTATATATTGTATCGATAATAGTGTTCCTGTCCATCCTGATATCTTATGGAAGAATAGAGATAGCCGCCGTTACCTTTCTGCCGATGGTGATGAGCTGGGTCATTATTCTGGGACTGATAGCGCTTTTCGGCATAGAATTTAATGTGATCAACATTATCATATCTACTTTTATTTTCGGCATCGGGGATGACTTCAGCATTTTTGTGAGCGATGGCCTGTTGCTGGAATACAGAACAGGGCAGAAAATCCTCACATCCCATAAAACGGCTATTTTCTTTTCGGCCTTTGCCGTAACGGTCGGCATGGGCGCTATGATTTTCTCGCAGCATCCGGCGCTGTATTCTATTTCCATCACGTCCGTTATAGGAATGCTGGCGATTATACTTATTGCTTATACCGTGCAGCCGTTCCTTTTCCGGCTCTTTATTACGGGACGTACGGCAAAGCGGAAATTCCCGCATACGTGGTACAGCCTTTTTATTACCATAACCGCATTAACTATTTTTGTTACCGGAAGCCTGTTGCTTACGCTGGTCAGTTATATCCTTATCCTTTTTCCGGCAGGCAAAAAATCAAAACAGGCTTTCTTTCATCGTCTGTTGTATTCTCTCAGTTTCCTGCAACTTTATGCCATGCCCAATGCAAAGAAAGTGCGGCAAAACCCCGCGCACGAAACATTTGAAAAGCCTGCGGTGATTATTGCCAATCATCAATCGGTGATTGATATCATGCAGATGCTGACATTGCATCCTAAAATCATTATGGTAACCAAAGAATGGGTAAGCCACTCGCCGCTGTTCGGTAAAATAGCCCGCTTTGCCGGTTTTGTAGATATTACCAAAGGGTATGAGCCGGCGGTAGCGCATATCCGGCAATATATGGACGATGGGTATTCGGTGGTTATATTCCCGGAAGGCACGCGCTCGCCGGACGGGAAACTGCACCGCTTCCACAAAGGCGCGTTTTATTTGGCGGAAGCATTGAAAGCCGATATCATTCCGGTATTGCTTTACGGGCACGGGCAAGCCATGTCGAAAGACGATTTCCTCTATTTGAAAGACGCCGCACTGGCTACGAAAATCCTGCCGCGTATTCCTTACAGCGAAAAGGAAACGTATCAGGAGCGGCACAAACGCCTGTCAAGGCTGTTTAAAAAAGAACATGCCGCCTTCGCGGAAGAAATAGACCATGCCGGAAATCCCTATTACCGCTACAAACTGATGAAAAACTACCTCTACAAAGGACCGGTGCTGGAATGGTATCTGCGGATAAAAGCGGCCATGGAAAAGAACTATAAACTTTTTGCGCGGCTTGTCCCGGCAAAGGCCGTTGTTACCGATATCGGCTGTGGATACGGATTTTTGTCCTGTATGCTGGCATTCCGGTCGAACGAACGGGAAATTACAGGCATCGATTATGACGCCGGCAAAATAGCCATCGCACAAAATAATTTCTCAAGAACCGACCGGCTGCAATTTATCGTAGCCGATATATCGGAATATGCTTTCCGGCCTTCCGATGTGTTTATCCTGAACGATGTGTTGCACTACCTGCCGGAAGAAAAACAATTCGGCGTCTTGACGCAATGTGTGCAACAGTTAAATCCCGGCGGGAAAATTATTATCCGGGACGGCGACAGCGAGAAAAGCAGAAAACATGCGCTCACCAAATTGTCGGAGTTTTTTTCCATCAAATTAGTACAGTTTAACAAGGCCGACCATGCACTGCATTTTCCCACTGCATCCGGACTGGAAGCGTTTGCGCAACGCAATAACCTGTCGCTCTCAATCGTTGAAAACAGTAAATATAGTTCTAACAGCATATATGTGTTGAGTTGTTGAACTGTTGAGTTGTTGAACTGTTGAGTTGTTGAACTGTTTAATTGTTGAACTGTTGAGTTGTTGAACTGTTTAACTGTTGATTTGTTGAGGTGGCGCAAGCCAAATCCGTAAATCCGTAAATCTGTAAATCTGTAAATTGCCCCTAATTCTTAATTCTCCTCACTCCGGTGAATAGTGCGCCGGCGAGGAGGGTGAGCAGGATGGGGAGGGCGGTGTTGAGGGCTATCCAGAATGACCGCTGCGGGAAGATTTTTGCCTTGTCGAGCAGCCGCATCGTCCATTCGCGCGGACGGATTTGCATGGTGTTCTCGTCATCGAGGAGGTAGTATATGCAGTTTTTCACAAAGCTGCGGTTGCCGAACTGTACGTTCATATAGCGGTCGAAGCCCAGAGGGAAAATACGTGTGCCGTCTGCACGGCGCACCACATCGTTGCGGATAATGTCGCCATCGGCTACGACAATCATTTTGGCCGGTTCGCCGGTTTCCTTGAAGGCAAAGGATTGTTGCCGGTTGTAGTGTTGCAGCGGACGGTTCAGGAAAGCCGAAGTAAACGTTCCTTCGAGCGTTACCGCCACCGGCAGGAAGGATTGTCCGAAGGCTGCCGGTTCGGGGCGTTGCATGGTCTGCGAGAGGCTCACCAGCGCCGGAACGGCTTGCGTCCGGCTGTATTCCGAAGAGTACAATATCGCCCGTTTGGAAATCGCGGGGTTTTTCCCGACCGTATCAATCGTGCTTGGATACTTTGAGAGGATAAGGTTCAAGCCGCGTGTAATGACATTGTCCGGCGGCGGAATCAGCAGCGGGTAGTAAGTCCATGGCGCCGGTTTGAAGTCGGCGGTTTGGCCGGCAGGGGCAATATTCACCGGCAGCATGGCGCATTGCAGGTCTTGGATAATCGCAGGATTGATGCGGACGCCGTAGCGGAATAACTGGTCATCGAGGCCATGCGTACAGGCAAAGGCGAGGGTATTAAAACCGCTGGCGAGGCTGTCGTGATGCACTTCTACGGCGTCAATGAACCATGCCACGCGGCCGCCGCGCATGATATACTGGTCTAAGGCTAGCTTGTCGGCTTCGCTCCATGCTTTGGCGGGCTTGGCGACCACTACTGCCGCATAATGGTCAAGCGCGTGTATGTCTTCATTAATTTCCACCCGGTCGAGGTGCGCAAAAGACGCCAGTTCCCGGCAAATATCGCCGGTTTCGTATTCGTCCAATTCGCCGTGTCCTTCGATAAAGGCAATACGCGGTAACTCTTTCCGTGCGATACGTGCAATGACGCTTGTCAAGGCGAATTCCACGTTTTGTTGCGCCACCGACAAGCTCTCTTCGGAATTTGTACCGGAATTATCCTGCAGGAAATTCACCGCTACCTCGCGCGTGCGGACAGTGGTATCAATCGTTTGGGTATATACCACCAGTGCGCCAGGAAATACGATGCGTTCCAAACGCCCGCCGCCGGTTGTCCGTTCTTCTTCCGTTACCGGGGCAAGCCCGCGCGCCTGCAGGGAAGCATATACCTGCGGCAATTCCTGCGGGTCGGTTTCCGCCGCTATGTCCACAAATTCGTAACGTAAATGCGCACCGGCATAGATTTTCAGTTCATCCAGTGTTTCCTCAATCGTGCTGCGGAGTTTCTTTAATTGCAGCGACATGTTACCATCGAGGAAAACATATACCTGTACCGTATTATCCAGTTCCTGCATCACGCGCTTTGACGCATCCGCCAACGTATAGCGGCGGTCGCCGGTCAGGTCGATACGGAAAAGGAAAGACTGCGCCACACTGTTCAGCGCAACCAATAATGCCGCCAAGCCAATGAATTTGGCGATAGCGCGGGTTCTTTTTATGGCAGGGATATTTACCATTTCCGCGCCTCCAGTTTTAGCCGCGCCGCTTCAATGAAAAATATAATCAGGCTCGCGAAGTAAAGCACATCGCGCATGTCCACCACGCCGCGACTGAGCGACCGGTAATGCCCGTTGATACCGCACAGCAGTAACAGTTCGTCAGCCGGCGGAAACAGCGCCGCCAGCCCGTCAAATCCCAAGTAAAAGAAAAAACAGCCGGCAGCCGCCACAATAAACGAAATAATTTGATTGTCGGTAAGCGCTGAGGCAAATATCCCGATAGCCGCATAACCGGCCGCCAGCAGCAACAAACCGATGTAAGACCCCCACGCGCCGCCGGCGTCAATATTGCCCACCGGATTTCCGAGCAGGTAGATACTGATATAATAAATAAAGGTAGGCAACAGCGCCAGCCATGCCACCACCGTAGCGGCGAAATATTTTCCCAGAATCAATTGCCGCTCGGTGACCGGTTGTGAGAGGAGCAGCTCGATAGTACCCGATTTTTTTTCATCGGCCACCGTGCGCATGGTAATAGCCGGCAACAGGAATAAAAATAACCATGGCGACAACTCGAACAGTCCGCCAAGCGTGGCGAAACCGCCGTCAAGGATATTCATCGCACCCGCGCCAATCCACAGAAACCACGCATTGACCGCTAAAAAAACCACTATCGCCAGATAGCCGGTAAGCGATGAGAAGAAAGCATTTAATTCCTTTTGAAAGATACAGTACATTTTGATGTGATGATGTGACTAATTTGCTAATGTGACTAATGTGCTAATGTGACTAATTATTTAATGGTATATACCGTTGTTCATTATTCATTATTCATTATTCATTATTCACCGGCGTCAGCCCAATTAGTCACATTAGCACATTAGTCACATTAGCACATTAATATTGGCATATTTTAATAATAATGTCTTGCGTCCATAGTTGTCAAAATCGACAATGGCTTTGGCTTCGGGCATGACGCCTTCGACACTCGCGACCTTGCCCTTGCCGAAACGGTCATGTTCTATAATCATGCCGGCAGCCAGCGCCGGCTGGTCGCCGGGCGCAAAATTCGCCGCCCTGCGCGGCACAGCCATGCCGACCGGTTTCATCATCGTACGCACCGGCGTTTTGCGTCCGGTTTCCCGGCGTCCGGCAAATGCGCCTTTTCCCTCCGGAAGTTTGCCTTTGGGGGTATCCCCGAATATCGGTTTATTGAAATAATTTGCGTCAATTTCCCGCAGGAAGCGGCTGGGACGGTTTGAAACCGTTTCGCCCCAACGGTAGCGCGTCTTGGAAAAAGAAACGGTAATGCGCCGTTTGGCACGTGTGAGGGCTACATAAAACAACCGGCGTTCTTCTTCCAGCGCTTCCACAGAATCTGTCGAAAGCCCGCTGGGGAAGAGCGTTTCCTCCATGCCGGTGATATAAACATATGAAAACTCCAGCCCTTTTGCCGCGTGCGCCGTCATCAGCGTTACCTTATTGCGGTCTTCTTCCTTTTCATTATCCATATCGGTAAGCAGGGACACGTTTTCCAGGTATTGCCGGACGGTTATCAACCTGTTTTCCTCATCGGGACCGGCATTGTCGGGGTTGTCGCAAAATTCCTTGATGCTGTTCAGGAGTTCTTCCACATATTCCAGCCGCGTGATGTTTTCCACGCTGTTCGTTTCCTTGAGTTCGGCGATATAGCCCGACCGTTTGGCGACTTCCGTAGCCAGTTCGTGCGCATCAATCGCAAACTGCAAAGACGACAGTTCGGCAATCAATGCGCAAAAAACCTGCAGTTTTTTCGCTACCTGCGGACGCAAGCCGATAGCTGTAGGGGACAATGAAAGGAAGGTGTCATACATACTCTTCTCTTCTGCGGCGGCAGTGGCTTGCAGGTGTTCGAGGCTTGTTGTGCCGATACCGCGTGACGGCGTCTGCACGGCGCGGCGGAAGGCCTCGTCATCGTTCGGATTGACTATCAAACGCAGGTACGCGAGGAGGTCTTTCACTTCAGCCCGCTGGTAAAACGACATGCCGCCGTAGATTTTATAAGGCAAATTCTTTTTCCGCAGGGCTTCTTCAAAGGGGCGCGACTGCGCATTGGTGCGGTAAAGTATGGCTATTTCGCTATACGGCGTCTGCTTACTGTACACCGTATCGAAAATGGACGAAGCCACCATAAAACTTTCTTCCTGCTCGGTAAAAGCGCTCAGCACGTGTATCGGCTCGCCGGCATCGGCACGCGAAAAACATTTTTTGCGCAACTGCCGGCTGTTTTTCGCTATCAAACTGTTTGCCGCATTGACGATGGTTTGGGTGGAGCGGTAATTCTCTTCGAGCCGGTATTCCTGATAGTCGGGATAGTCGTTTCGGAAATTCAGGATATTTTCGATACGCGCGCCGCGAAAAGCATAAATACTCTGCGCATCGTCCCCCACCACGCAAATATTGTGATGCGACTGCGCCAGCTTTTTCACGATTAAATACTGCGCATAGTTGGTATCCTGATACTCGTCCACGAGGATATACTGGAACAGCGAACCATAGTGCGCCAGCGCCTCCGGGAAATCGCGGAAGAGGAGATTGGTGTTCAACAGCAAATCATCAAAATCCATTGCACCCGCGAGTTTGCATTTACGTTCATACAGGGTGTAAATATCCGCTATGAGGGGCATGCGGCAGGCCGCATCGGTAGTGGTGATTTGCGCATTGGCGGCATATTCGCCGGCGCGTATCAGATTATTTTTCGCCATGGAAATACGGGCGGACACGTGGCCGGGTTTGTATATTTTTTCGTCAAAGCCCAATTCCTTGATGCAGGCTCTGACTAAACTTTTGCTGTCGCCGGCGTCATAGATGGTGAACGAACGGGGATAGCCCAGCCGTTCCGCCTCGCTGCGCAGGATACGCGCAAAAATAGCGTGGAACGTCCCCATCCACAACCGGCGCGTCACCTCTGCGCCGACCAGTGCGCCGATACGCTCTTTCATCTCGCGTGCCGCCTTATTGGTGAACGTAAGCGCCAGCACGTGCTGCGGGCGCACATCCTGCTGTAAGAGGTAAGCAATGCGGTAGGTCAGTACGCGCGTTTTTCCCGAACCGGCGCCGGCAATAATCAGCGATGGATGCTGGAAATGGATGACCGCTTCACGCTGGACATCGCTTAATTCATCTAAAAAATTCATTATTCAAGTAAAAAATGGAGTACAAATTTACATGAAAAAATTGGATTTTTACTAATTTGCTAATGTGCTAATGTGACTAATTGGGCTTACGCCAATTTAAAGATTTAAAAATTCAAAAATTTAAAGATTGGCTGACGCGCCAGCCAACTCATAATTCATAACCCATAACTTATAACTAAATTGCATTTTCCATTCTCCACTCTCCACTTTCAACTAAGTCGTCATTTCGACCGGAGCGTGCGAGGGACGAGCACGCGAAGTGGAGAAATCTCCTCCCCAACGCAAACCGTTTGGGAAGGACTGCGAGGCATCGCAGCAGATTCCTCGACTGCGCTCCGCTCCGCTCGGAATGACGCTTCCCCAACGCAAGGCGTTTGCAACGCCGCCCCGGAGGGGCGAAACATGAATAACCCCGTGCGTAAGCACGGGGTAAAAACAGCGCCCCTGCCTTTCGCGCGGCATACTGCCGGTGCATCGCGGAAAACCCGTGCGCCGCGCGAGTGCAGGGCGGGACATCGTGTGCTACTAAGGTTGGATAAATTTACAGATTTACGGATTTACAGATTTACAGATTTGGCTGACGCCACCGCGCCTGCCGCGACTTACAACTTACAACTAAAGAAAAATGCCCCCATCACACCGGCTTGTCCGTAGGACATGCATCCCCTACGGGGAAAAAGACATTTGGGAGGTTTTGTTCTATTGATATGGTTGCCCTACGGGCAATGACTTTTCGATGCTCGATACTCGATTTGCGACATTCGACCGTGCGCCTGTCGCCATTTTTAACTCTCCACTCTCCATTTTCAACTAAAAAGCCCCGAAGGGGCGCAACGTGAATAACCCCGTGCGAAGCGCGGGGCTACAATGCGTCTCCCTGCTTTTCGCGCGGCATACTGCCGGTGC
>JAIROQ010000109.1 GCA_031257455.1 Prevotellaceae bacterium
CATCAAGGTCTTCCCTGAAAGAACAAATCCGGTTTATCGAGATAGCATACGGTTCCCTTATGGAAGTATATTGTCAACTCCTCATGGCAAAAGATTTGGAATACATCAACGAAACACAATTGACACAATTAAGAACAGCAATTGACGAAATTTCAAATAAACTAAATGCACTACGCAACTCCCACTACAAACGACTAAACACACAACAAATAAACAAATAAACAATTCAACAACTCAACAGTTCAACAACTCAACAATATCAACAACTCAACAACTCAACAAACATGAAAACACTGGTAGCAACAGAGAAGCCATTCGCAAAAACCGCAGTAGATGGCATACGAAAAATTACCGAAGAAGCGGGGTTTGAACTTCACCTGCTCGAAAAATACACGGATGTGAGCGACTTCTACAAGGCTGTGGCCGATGTGGACGCCCTGATTGTGCGCAGCGACAAAGTGACGGCAGCCGTGATTGATGCGGCGAAAAACCTGAAAATCGTAGTGCGGGCGGGCGCCGGCTACGACAACCTCGACCTGGCCGCGTGTACGGCGCGCGGCATTGTGGCGATGAACACGCCCGGCCAAAACTCCAATGCGGTGGCCGAGCTGGCCGCAGGCATGATGGTGTACATGGCGCGCAACACGTTCCGGCCGGGCACAGGGTCGGAGCTGAAAGGGAAAAAGCTGGGTATTCACGCCTACGGAAATGTAGGGCGGCTGGTTGCCGCTATCGGCAAGGGGTTTGGCATGGACGTGTATGCCTTCGACCCGTTCGTGAAAGCGGAGGACATTGCAAAAGACGGCGTGAAAGCGTTGTCAACAGCCGATGAGCTGTACGGCGCTTGCCATTACGTGTCGCTGCACATCCCGGCCACCGAAAAAACGAAAAAATCAATCGGCTACGACCTGCTATCCAAAATGCCGGAAGGCGCCTGTCTGGTGAATACCGCACGCAAGGAAGTGATTTATGAAGACGAGTTGCTGAGGGTGATGGAAGAGCGCACCGACTTGAAATACGTGTCGGACATAGCGCCCGACAACCACGCCGTGTTGCAGGAAAAGTTCGGCGCACGGTACTTCTCCACGCCGAAAAAGATGGGCGCCGAGACCGCCGAAGCCAACATCAACGCAGGCCTCGCCGCCGCCACCCAAATAGTAAACTTTTTCAAAACCGGCGACCGGAGATTTCAGGTGAACTAAGCGTTACCGTGTAATTTCAACTAAGAAATGCAACTTTGAGTAGAAAAAACGCTCATTCTGGGGCATTGTAAATTCAATTAGTAAATGCATAAAAAATGATAAGACAGCAAAAGGAGAACTAGTTGTTCTCCTCTCGGGTAAAAAATGAGTATATTTGTGCGGTTTAAATTGGCGCAAGCCAACTCATACCTCATACCTTAAACAGCGTGGCGACAAATTCTTTTTTGTTGAATACCTGGAGGTCGTCAATTTGTTCTCCCAGTCCGATGAATTTAACGGGGATTTTGAAGCGGTCGGAAATGCCAATGACCACGCCGCCTTTGGCGGTGCCATCTAATTTGGTAATGGCTAATGCGGTTACATGGGTGGCTTTGGTAAATTCCTGCGCTTGCTGGAACGCGTTTTGTCCGGTAGAGCCATCGAGTACCAGCAGCACTTCATGCGGCGCATCCGGCACTACTTTACTCATCACCTGGCGTATTTTTGCCAGTTCGTTCATCAGGTTGATTTTGTTGTGCAGGCGGCCGGCGGTGTCAATAAGTACGACATCGGCGTGATTGGCTACGGCAGATGATAAGGCGTCGAACGCTACGGCGGCAGGGTCTGCGCCCATTTGCTGCTTTACAATGGCTGCGCCGGCGCGTTCGCTCCAGATGGTCAGCTGTTCTGTGGCGGCTGCGCGGAAAGTATCGGCGGCGCCCAGCACTACGCTTTTACCTTCGTTTTTCAAGCGTGCGGCAAGTTTCCCGATAGTGGTGGTTTTTCCGGCGCCGTTCACGCCTACGACCATGACCACATATGGTTTTTTAGAGAAATCAAATGGCGTATCCTCACCGGCGTGGGGGTTTCCGGCAAGCAGGTTTTCAATTTCGTTCCGCAGGAGGTCATGCAGTTCTCCGGCGTTCACATATTTGTCGCGCGCCACCCGTTGCTCGATACGTTCGATAATGCGCAGGGTAGTTTCCACTCCCACATCCGAAGCGATAAGGGCTTCTTCGAGGTTGTCCAGCACTTCGTCATCCACTTTGGATTTGCCGATAATGGATCGGGTGATTTTTTCCAGTAAACCGGTTTTGGTTTTTTGCAATCCCTTGTCGAGTGTTTCTTTTTCTTTGGTGGAAAATAGTCCGAATAGAGCCATGAGAATGGATAATTGAAAATGGAGGGTGGCGAAGTGTTCAGGGGTATTCGTTCCGCTGTAAATTAGAAAAGCCCCTTTTGGGCAGGAGCTTTCATTGTCCGCTTCGCACAGGAAATTTATGCTTTCTTGCCGGCGAAGAAATCTTTTACTTCTTCTGTAGCCATCAGTTCTTCTTGGAATGCGTATGCGCCGGAGCGTCCGGAGCGTACCATGCGGATACATTTAATAGTATTCCGTCCGGTGCCTTTTTCACGTAAGGTTGCTACTGCTTTTTTTGCCATGGGATACTTGTTTTAATTATTTTATTTCACGATGAACCGTTACTTTTTTCAAATACGGATTGTATTTTTTACGTTCCAAACGGTCGGTAGTATTTTTCTTGTTCTTGGTCGTAATATAGCGCGACATGCCGGGAACGCCGCTTTCGCGCTGTTCGGTACATTCCAGAATTACCTGCACTCTGTTGCCTTTTTTTGCCATAGTAAAATCTCCTAATATTTATTGATGAAACCGGCGGCTTTAGCGTCTTTCAACGCTGCGGCCAGGCCTTTTTTATTGATAGTGCGAATACCGCTGGTGGATACTTTCAATGTAACGAAGCGTTTTTCTTCTTCCAGCCAGAAACGTTTGGTACGGAGATTTGGCGCAAACTCGCGTTTGGTCTTCACATTCGAGTGGGATACATTATTCCCGACCATCCGATGTTTTCCTGTTATTTGGCAAACTCTTGACATGATTTTACAGTTGTTTTTTTATTATTTTCAAATTTTAAGGGTTGCAAATATCCGAAAAAAAATCGACATAGCCAAATTTATTTTAATGGGGTATGTTCAAATAGTAAATGCAACAGCGATAAAAAAATTCGCAAAACTATTTGCAGATAAAAAATATTGTTTTATATTTGCGCCGTTATTATGCTTCTTTGACATTTTGAAATTGATATACTAAAAATATATCGCTTTAACTTTTATTCTGCATGTCTGCCGAAATCTTGGAAATTTCTACACAGTATGAATATAAGTAAAAGCGACCGCACCAAGAGTGGATGTGGGTTGCTGTACTTATTTACTGTGTGGGTTTCCAAGAACCTCGGCTGACAATAAATATAGCACCCATTCCACTCTTGGTTTTTTTATGGAATAAGGAAAAAATCACAGTAAAAGTTGAAGACAGGAATTGCAGAAAAAGTTTCACAGTATATTCTGCAATCATTGGCAGCGAATGAAAATTCGTAGCAGGGGTGTGTTTTAGATTACGCGGATTTATGCGGATTACGTGGACATAGTGCGGAATGAGGGATTGTTTTGATGAGTGTTTGTTTGGGGATAAATTAAGTGCAAAGCAATCCCGAAACCGCAAAAACAATGTGCTAATGTGATTAATGT
>JAIROQ010000221.1 GCA_031257455.1 Prevotellaceae bacterium
ATTGCCCGTTCCACGAACGGATTGGGGCGCCGTCCCTGTTATGCAAAAACCAGCTTTTGTGCGCTTTGTAAAATTCGGCGTTGCCTGTGCCGAAAGGCGCCATCCACAGCCCCGGACGAAAGCCCAGGGCGCGAATGTCGTCGGCCAGATGCTTCATGCCTTTGGGAAACTGCTTTTCGTTTACTTCCAAATCCATGTTGTAGAAATCGCAAACCGGCAGCTTGTCGGAATTGCCCTGCCACGATTCGACAGACCAAAATTCGCAGCCGAAGGGTTGCAGGTATTTTTTGCCTATTTTCGCTTCATTCAGGTTGTCTTCGGCGTCCGCTTTATCGAAGTAAGTATTCCACGACATCCAGCCTGTCGGCGCTTTGGGCGTACGTTTCCGGTCGATTGGCCGGTAGTACGGCACATAACGGCGACGGAAATAATCCGTTTCGGGATTGATGGAAAAGACAGCTTCCGCCGTTTCCTCAATTCTTCCCGAAAGGGAAAAAGTATACTTCCCATTTCCATCCGCATATATTTGTAAATTGGCGGCTTGCAGTTGCAATGCACAGTCTTTTTCAGGCGAAAACAGCGAATCGTTCAGCAAAGAATTGGTTTTGCCGGCGCTCAGCGCTAAAACACGTTCATCTACAGTGGCCTGGGTGCGGCAGGGGAAAGCATCTGCAAAAAAAGCGATATTACCTGTGTAAGATAAAGTACCCGGATAGGCTTGTGCCGTACGGTGGTAAAACAGCAATTGCAGGCGGCTGCCGTTGGGAAGGAACACAAAGTATCCCTGTACGTTGCCTTGTGGATTGACCAGAGCGTAACGGCCGGGCACGCCGTCGCGCGAACGGCTGATGGCCCATATCTCATCACCCGAAACGAATGTCAATTTTCCACTGAGGGCAAGAGAACTGTTTTTTAATGTAAGGGTAGCTGTTTTTTCATCGAAAGCAATCAACCAGTCTGCGAATACAACGGACGGAATTATTTCTGTGTCTGTTCCCGGCAACAAGTTGTTTTTCGAATTTCGGGTGGCGGCCTGTATTACCTGATCCCATACAGACAAACCGGCGAGGGCTATTGTACCTGTCGCGGTATGTTTTAGAAACTTGCGTCTATTAGTGTTGTTCATAATATTTATTTTTATAATTTAAACGGTTTAGTCGTTGTTCCATTCGGTATCCCATTGAATGATGCCGGGCATGACGCCGTTGGCCGTTTTCGGCTTCGAAGCCAGGCGGTAATCATGTTTTGCCGGATCGACAAAACCGGGGTTTTCAAAAACCGAATGAGTATCCATCCCCGTTGCCGACCGCAGGGCGTCCAGCGAGGTATAATGCGTACCGAGAACAAAACCCGTATATCCTCCGGCAGGCGAATGGTAGAGATTGTGATCGCAGTAAGGCGTCGAACTCCAGTGGTTATCCATGCGGAAACTGCCGTTCCGGGCGTTTACAAAAACATTGTTGCGGATAACAAAACCGGATACTTGGGCGGTGTTGTCGTAAAAATTAAGATGCGTGCCGTTTTTATCCGGTCGCTGGGCATAACCCCAGCCATAACCGGCGTCCACGCAGGTGTTATTTTCAAAAAGAATGTTGCGCGTAATGGAATTGGCAGGGTGGTTCCAGTATTCAAACGACATTTCGCAATGCCAAATCAGGTTATTGCGATAGATGATATCCCGTTGCGTATTTGTTACGCTATGTCCCTGATTGGTTACTCCCGCGTCGTAAACTTCCCAGATGCGGTTGTTTTCAACCAGCATATTGCTTGCGCCGGTCCAAAATTCGATAGCATTGCCATAGCGGACGGGATTAGGCGGCTCTTGCTGGTATCCGCCGCCGATCCAGTAAATATCGCAGCGGCGAATGGTAACATTGCTGCTGTTAGAAAGTCCAAATCCGTGCGCTCCCGTATAGCGTACCGCCAAACCGTCGAAAGTAACATTGCCGACGGCCGACGCTACTCCATGCTTCATGGGCGCAAGTTCAATGCTTTGGTAGAGTGTTGCCGGATTTTGCGCCGATTTCAGATAGAGTTTTTCATTGGCTCTGTCGCTGAAATAATCGTCGTTTTCAGATAGCGCGTTGCGCGAAGATTTTTTTACGCCGCAGGCCTCGCCGTGATTAAAGATTATATTGCCTATATCAATATCCATACCGGTTGAGGTTTCCCATATACCCGCCGAAATTTCCTGCCAGTCGCCTGCATTGTCGCGTGCAATGGAAACTTGCAGTACAGGTTTTTTCCCTGTACCGTAGGACGTGTAGATAATCCTCCGGTTGTCGGAATCTCCTCCCTTGGGGTTGAGTTGTCCCCGCCACAAGCCGCCGCATTTGAAGCGGATAATGTTGCCTGCGGAAAAATCGTAACCGTTCACTTTATTGAGCGTTTTCCATGCGGTCGCTTCCGAACGGCCGTCGTTGTGGTCGCTTCCGTTTTCGCTATCCACATAGAAAGTAATTCCGGCGTAATCATATACGGTTACGGGAGAGTAGCCCTCGGTCGAGGTTTCCGGAGGGACTTGTGTTTTGAAGTCGTTGTCAGTTTTGGGTTCGGCGTTTTTGCAGAAAAAACTCCAGAGGCAAATACATGCTAACAGTGTAAAGTAATACGGTTTCATTTGATTTATATTTTTTGGCGTCATTTTACTAATTCTTTTTGAATTTGCTCCAATGTTTTATTTTTTGTTTCGGGCAGCTTCCACGCAAAAACGAAACTGAGCGCCACCGCTACGGCATAGAACCCGAAAATACAGGAGGCGTCCCGGTATTGTCCTTCCTGCACAAAAACCGGGAAAATCCATGTCAGAGCGGCGCACCATACCCAGTGCGTCATGCTGCCTAATACTTGCCCTTTGGCCCGCACGGAAGTCGGGAAAACTTCCGCTATCAGCACCCAAATAACGGCGCCCAGCGAAATCGCAAACGAGGCGATGAAGCACATCAGCGAAACAAGCAGTACAACGCCGGAACCCGCCAGATCGTTCAGGTAGAACAGCCGCGTTACGGAAGCCAGCGAGATAAACATGCACACCGAGCCGATATATATTAATTTTTTCCGCCCCAGTTTATCAATCAAAAACATGCCAAACATGGTAAACACCAAATTTGTGACGCCAATGATGATGGCATTTAACATTTTGTCGGCGCCGAAGCCGGCGATATCGAAGATGCGCGGCGCATAATAGTTGATGGTGTTGATACCCGACAGCTGGTTGAACGTCGCAATAAAAAAAGCAAAGAGAATGGGCCGGGCATACTTTTTTTGAAAGAGCGGCTCGTTGGAAACGCCTGTCGCCAACGACGCCTTGATGCTTGCCACTTCCTGCGTGACGTCAGGCTCGCCGGTGGTTTGGAATACGTCATGCGCCTCTTTTTCGCGTCCGTTCTTAATCAGCCAGCGGGGCGATTCGGGAATGGTGTATAGCAACACGGCAAACAGCAGCGCCGGCAACGCCAGCACGCCAAGCATCCATTGCCAGTCGTTGGGCGCGCCGCTAATCCAATAGTTGGACAGGTAGGCCAGCACAATGCCGAACACTATATTGAACTGGAAAAACGCCACAAACCGCCCGCGCCAGTTCGACGGCGAAATCTCCGCAATGTACATGGGGCCTACCACCGAAGAGGCGCCTACCGCCAAACCGCCGAGAAAGCGGAAAAACAGAAAGGAGTACCAGTTCAAAATCAGCGCGCAGCCCAGGGCTGAAACGACATACAGGGCGGCAATGGTTTTCAACGATACCAGCCGCCCAAACTTTTCCACAGGCTTTGTGGAAAAAAACGCGCCGATGAACGTACCTATTAAGGCGATAGACATCGTGAATCCATGCGCAAATCCGCTTAACCCGTAAATCTTCTCTATGGCCTGCTCGGCGCCGGATATCACCGCTGTGTCGAAGCCAAAAAGCAATCCGCCGAGAGAAGCGACGAATGCGATGTAAAACATTTTGTTTTTCATAGACGTTGAATTGTTTAGTTATTGATATTGTTTAATTGTTTACTATTCATTTTTTATCTACTTTATCCATTTTATCGCTGCGCAGCAGCTACTTTATCCATTTTATCGGCCGCTTGCGGCTATTTTTAAGGTCCGGATTCAATTCTTTTATTCTTCATAATATAACTGTTTTTATGTTGTGTTTTTCAAATACGTTGATAACGTTAGGCGCTTTAGCTACATCAAACGGAGGGGCGAATGTTTGCCCCAGCATGGGGTATTTGGCGCCGGCAAACTTGTTGTAAGGCATCAGCTCCACCCGGAGCAGGGATGTCGCTCCCTGTATGGCTTCCAGTGCGGCAAGCATGTTCGCCTCGTTGTCGTTCACTTCCGGAATTAAAGGAATCCGGATGATAAACGCTTTCCCCGATGTGCGCAGATGCTCTAAATTTTCCAGTATTTTCCGGTTGCTCACGCCGGTGTACTGCCTGTGCTTTTCGTCATCCATCAGCTTCAGGTCAAACAGCACGAGGTCGGCGAGGGCTGCGATTTCGCGAAAGGCTGCCGCCGGCGCATACCCGCTTGTTTCAATCACGCGATGCACGGGCGCGGCCTGCCGCAAAAATTCCGCCGCAAACAGGGGTTGCGCCAGCGGCTCTCCGCCCGACAAGGTGACGCCGCCGCTGCTCATTTCGAAGATATCCCTGTGCTGCCGCATCTTTTCCGCCAACGCTGTGGCGTCCACAGCGTAGCCGCACAGCGTGCGTCCGGTTTTCTTTTTCATATACTGAGGCTCAAACGAAATGCCTTCGGGGTTGTGGCACCACGCACAACGTAGCGGACATCCCTTCAAAAAAATGACCGTCCGGATGCCCGGACCGTCGTTCACCCCAAATTCCTCTATGCTGAATATAATTCCCCTGTGCATCTATTTAGACTTTAGACATTCGGACTTTAGACATTCGGATAAATGCCCTGCGGGCGATAAAGCCGCTATCCGCAGTGAAATTATTTTATTCTCTTTTTTCATTTTTATTCTTTTTATCGGCGGCGAAGCCGCCATTCATCCCTTTTATCGGTTACGAAGCAACCATTTACGCTGCGCAGCAGCTACTTTATCTTTTTTATCGCTACGCAGCAGTTATGCACAAAAAAGCGTGCAGACCTTTAAAAACTGGTTTACACGCCACAAGCAATGAATAATGAACAATTAATCGCTAACCACTGTTTTTATCCTTTTTATCGGCGGCGAAGCCGCCATTTATCGCTGCGCAGCAGCTACTTTATCGCCGCGCAGCGGCAGCCTATTTCTCTGCCGGCGAAAGCTACGGCCAGCAAAACGACTTTTTTGCCGGTATATGCTTCATAATATTTTCTATCATGAATTTGCGTCATGGCCTCGTCAAGCAGTTTTTCCAGCGGCTGCGTGGTACTGTACTTGAC
>JAIROQ010000190.1 GCA_031257455.1 Prevotellaceae bacterium
ATTTCTTAATCCGAATACAGATGAATTTACATTCTCATATATCCCTTGTAGGCTTTATGGGCAGCGGCAAATCGACAGTCGGGAAAACGCTGGCGCACGCCCTGCAATGTCCGTTATTGGATATGGACAGTATCATCGAAAGACGCAAGCGGAAGAGTATAGCGACCATCTTTGCCGCCATAGGCGAAGAGAAATTCCGCGCCTACGAACGGCAATTGCTCCTTGAACTGGTCAATACGCCGCAACCGGCGATTATTGTTTGCGGCGGCGGTACGCCCTGCTTTGCAGATGCCATAGACATGTTGAATGCCTATACTACCACTTTTTATTTGCATGCGCCGGCGAAGATTTTACATGCGCGGTTGAAAAATGAAGTGGCGCAACGCCCCTTACTGCAAGAGGGAAAAAAATTACGGAAATTCATCAAGGGATTGCTGGCGCAACGCGAGCCGTTTTACAGGCAAGCAAAATTTACTATATACACAGCGGGAAAAACGGCGAGGGAAGTCGCCGCAGAAGTCGTTGCAACGGGTGTTTAATCTTTATACAATTACATCCCGCTTCTTAATATCTTTCACGCGCAACTGGATATTGGCAATGCCGCGATAGTAGTTTTCCGCTACCGAATAGCACACGTCCACAGGATTGCCTGCCTGCAAATAATCGAAATGTTCGGACTGGTAGAACGCTATCGCTGAAATAGGGCGGTATGGCTCGTCTTCCTGAATAAGTTCCAGCTTTAAATGTCCTGCATCAGAGCCTACCAGGCGGCCATTACCATTGTCGTACACATTGTCGGTAATAAATACCGGCGACAGGTTGCCCGGCCCGAATGGCTGGAATTGCTTCAATATGCGGAAAAATTTCGGCGTAATTTGTTTGAAGTCGAGATAGGAATCAATGTCAATTTGCGGCGTCAGCAAATCATCGGTGATGATTTTGGATACGTATTGTTCAAAGCGCGTGCAAAACGTTTCAAAGTTTTCTTCGCGTAAAGTCAGGCCGGCAGCGTACATGTGTCCGCCAAAAGTTTCCAGCAAATCGGCGCAGGATTCAATGGCGTCATACAGGTCAAAGCCGGCAATGCTGCGCGCCGAGCCGGTGATAAAGCCGTTGGACTCCGTAAGCACAATAGATGGGCGGTAAAACGACTCTACCAACCGCGAAGCGACAATGCCCACCACTCCCTTATGCCACGAGGGATTGAAAAGGACAATCGTTTTTTTTGTTTTTACAATTTCCTGTTCCTCTACCATGGCAATAGCGGCTTGGGTAATTTCACGATCTACGCTTTTCCGGTCGTTATTGTGGGTATTTATCGTCCATCCCATTTGGGTAGCGTGTTCTTCATTTTCGGCCGTCAGCAAATCTACGGCTGTTTTTCCCGATTCCATGCGGCCGGCAGCATTGATGCGCGGGCCAATCTTGAACACAATATCGTCAATGGCGATAAGGTGCTTATCCAATCCGGCCAGCTTAATAATGGACAGCAGGCCATGTCGCGGATGTTCGTTGAGTTGCTTCAACCCGTAATGCGCCAGTACGCGGTTCTCGCCGGTAATGGATACCAAATCGGAAGCAATGCTCACGACTACCAAATCCAAAAACGGGTATAACTCTTCGAGCGGAATAGCCTGCCGCTTGCAAAAAGCCTGCAATAATTTAAATCCTACGCCGCAACCCGAGAGGTCGTCAAACGGGTAGTGACAATCGGCACGCTTGGGGTCAAGGACGGCTAAGGCTTTCGGAATTTCACCGCCCGGCAGGTGGTGGTCGCAGATGATAAAGTCGATGCCGCGATCGTTGGCATAATCAATCTTTTCATTGGCTTTAATACCGCAATCCAGCGCAATAACCAATGAAATGCCATGTTCGCGCGCATAGTCTATCCCCTGATAGGATATGCCGTAGCCTTCGCTGTAGCGGTCGGGAATGTAGAACGAAACAAACGGCGTGTATTTTTTCAAAAACGAATAGACCAATGACACAGCCGTAGTGCCGTCCACATCATAGTCGCCATACACCATAATTTTTTCTTTATTTTCTATGGCTTGCCATATGCGCGCTACCGCTTTATCCATATCTCGCATAAGAAACGGGTCATGCAAATGGCTAAGCTGCGGGCGGAAAAAATCTTTGGCTTCCGAAAAAGTATGCACGCCCCGTTGTACCAAAAGATTTGCTAATGTCTGGTCAATGCCCAATTCCGCCGACAAATGACGTATCAGCACCGGATTACCTTGTTCTTTTACTATCCAATTTTTTTCCATATCGCCTGCAAAGATAGGAAAAAAGATTGTATCTTTGCGGGATATTTACCGGCAATGAAAGTAAGCGGTTTTACATTTATCAGGAATGCACGGAAGTTCGATTATCCCATTGTCGAAGCGATTGGTTCTATTCTTCCGTTATGCGATGAAATGATAGTCTGCGTAGGCCGTTCCAAAGACGATACGCGGAAAATGATAGAAACAATTCCTTCGGGAAAGATTAAAATCATCCCTTCCGTATGGGATGATACGCTACGCGAAGGCGGCCGCGTGTTGGCGCAGGAAACCGACAAAGCCTTTGCCGCCATAACGCCCGATGCCGATTGGGCGTTTTATATTCAGGGCGATGAAGTATTGCATGAAAAGTATATCCCCGTTGTCCGGCAAGCGATGGAACAATATAAAGACGATAAGAAAGTGGAAGGATTGCTGTTTAAATACATTCATTTTTATGGCTCTTATGATTATTTGGGCAATTCACGCCGCTGGTATCAACACGAGATACGGGTTGTACGTCCCTGCAAGTCCATCCGTTCTTACCGCGATGCGCAAGGGTTTCGACTTAACGGGCGAAAGCTGCGCGTGAAAAAGATTGATGCGTTTATTTATCATTACGGATGGGTGAAACCGCCGAGATACCAGCAGGCGAAGGCCATGAAGTTTCATCGCATGTGGCACGATGACGAATGGATGGAACGCCATATCCCGGATACGGAGGAATTTGATTATTCGAAAATCGACTCGTTAAAACTGTTTGAAGGCACGCATCCATTAGTCATGCAGGAACGGATTGCACGAAAGAACTGGACGTTTTCATTCGATGTAACCAAAAAGAAATTTTCGTTCAAAGACCGCTGCCTGCACCGGCTGGAACAATTGACCGGCCGGCGTTGGTTCGAGTATAAAAATTATCACCTTATTTAGGCAATAGCAGATGTTATGAAGATTATTTATTTTCAAGGGCGCTTGGGTAACCAGATGTTTCAATATGCCTTCTTTCATTACCTGCTCCAAGCCGGCGAAACCGTTTGGTTGGACGCTACTGCGCCGTTTATCCGGCGGCAGGGACAAATAGAACTGGAACGCGCATTTGAGGCGGTAGCGCATAACTGTCATAAGTTGCCTTATTGGAAAGCGCGCCCCCTCTATTTAGCCGGAGACGTGTTGAAAAAAGTATTCAAGAAAAACCTGCAAACCGACCGGGAACACCCCGTCAAAAAAGCAATATGGTGGAAAGGGTACTGGCAAGAATACCGCTATCCGGACGCTGTAAAGGATGCGCTGCTGCACGACTTCCGGTTTGCGCCGGTGACGGACGCCGGGAATAAGAAAATGCTGGCCATGATAGACGCCTTCAACGCCGTAAGTATCCATGTGCGGCGGGGCGATTATCTAAAACCGCGCGTCCGCGTGGCCTTCGGCGATATTTGTACGCCGGATTATTACCGGGAAGCCATCGCATATATCTGCAAAAAAATCACCAA
>JAIROQ010000201.1 GCA_031257455.1 Prevotellaceae bacterium
TTGAAAGTGTGCTTGCACCGGAAACCAGCAATTAAATCCTGCTAAGGACACAAGAGAGCCGCTATAAATTGTATCGCTACATTGCCTAATTGTATCGAAACAATTCACGATTGTATCGATACAATTCACTGCCGCCAAAAGAAAAAACGCCCACAAGTGTTGCCTTGTGAGCGTTTTCATTTGTGCATTTTACACCGCCATTAACTTTTCTTGGTGTTATTTGCGATGCTGGCCAGCGCCCGTGTTAATTCGGCAACATACCGGAATCCAATCAGGATAAAGAAACCGTAAATAGGCGCTACAATAATACCGGCTGCCCCCAAACCAAGCAGACTGCCACCGCCCACTGAATTGTAGAGGGCTGCTACAATCTCCCCATCAATGAAAATTGTGGAGAGCAATCCCGACAGGCAGCCTACAATAGCTACGTAGCCGCCCAGCCATTCGCCGAATGTTTGCAGCAAGTGCGCTATAACGGGGGTGGCCACAAAATCATCGTTGTCGCGGGTCAGGCTGGATACTTTCGACAGGCGGTTCCACCAAAGCAGCACACTGAACCAGGCGGCGGCCACAATCACCAGCCACAGCAAAATCACCCCGAAAATTTGCCCCCCGTCAAGGTAGCTAAATAAACTACGATCTATTATCCCATACAGGATAATAAATGGAAGCAGCGCGTTAAACAACGCCATGAGCCCGTATAACCAAACGAATGGTTTACGGAAAATTTTGCCTGTGTCAATGTAGGCAAAAACAGGATTGAAAAAAGTAAGAAATTTGTTCATAATAATTTTAGGTTTATTTTGCCCTACTCGTATGGCTTTTCGGTTCCGCCCCGTTTTCAATGGTTTCCGGCATCCATTTTGACTTTACAAAGGAATAAAATATTTCTGGAATATTCCTACCATGTGCAGGATAAGTTTTCAACAATTTAACCTTTATTACAAACAATCCGGTACGGGCAATATTCACACTGTTTGTTATCAGTGGTCTGCACTATCGGCCGGTGTTCGTCAAAGAGGCCGGAAAGGGTGTGGGCAAAAGCGCCAGCGAGTGTGCCGGCATAGTCTGCAATATCCGCTACGGCACGCTTGTTTCCTTTGTCGTACAGGGAAAAATCCGCCGTTTCATTGTAGCTGTTGCGAAGGAAGTAAAGCGCCGGGACAACCGGCTGTTTTGCGTCCTGATGCATAAACAGGGAATACAGCAGGATTTGCAGCACGGCAGGGTGTTGTTTTTCGCCGAAAAGTTCGTCAATGCTTTCAAAGGCATTGTCAATAACGCCGGTCTTGTAATCTACTACATACAGGGTATTCCCGCGCCTGTGCAGGCGGTCGATAACGCCCCCGAAAAGCAGCCGGCGCGGTTGCCCGCCGGCGGTGAACGGGAACAGTCGCCTCACCTGTAATTCCAGTCCTTCGGGAATAAACGGCGCTTGCTTTTGGTCTATGAGCAACAACTGCCGGACGTATTTGTCCAAAATATCGCCGGCCATCAATAAATCGCCATTTTCGTAAAAGTCGGGTGGGAGAGTGGCCGATTGATAATACTCCGCTGCGATAGCCTGTTTTATAATTTCGCCTGTCGGCATATGATTTTTATCGGTCAGCAAGGTTTCCAAATCCCGTGCGGTTACTTCTTTTTTTATCCATGGCGTATAAATAATTTCCATGACTTTGTGCAATAGTTTGCCGAATAACGCCGCATCTACTTTTTCGGCTACTGCCGCCGGTTCTCTGAAACGGGCGACATAGTGGAAATAAAAACGCAACGGGCAGGACAGGTATGTGTTTAACGCGGTAGGGGAAAACAGCGGCCTGTCATCCGGGAGCATGTCTATTTTCGTATCCGGCGCATGGACATAGCGCGCTATGGTCTGCTGCATTGCCGTCCATTCGGGGCTGCCGGGAAGCAGTATAATCGCCTCGCCGCTGCCTTTGGCCGCTTGGGGAACAATATTCAGCATTTCTTCTTTGACCGGGTGTCCGCTTTCCAGTTTCAGTTGCAGGAGGTAGCGGCTGGCTTCGCCCACGCGGGTATCTTCGGTTTTGGCGCTATACACCAACTTGATGTTGCGTGCGCGTTGAAGCAGCCGGTAAAAATAATATGCCCAAACGGCCTCTTGTTGCTCCGGCGTAGGAAGTCCGAATCCACGGCGCAGATTATAAGGGATAAATGATATGTAAGTTCCCGTACGGGGCAAAATTCCTTCGTTGGCCGAAAGCACAATAAGGTTGTCGAAATCAAGGACGCGGGTTTCCAATAAGCCCATCACCTGTATGCCGGCCAACGGTTCACCGGTAAACGGGATGCGTTCGTTTTGCAGGATTTCGCGCAACAGTTTGATGTATAATTTTAGGGATATGTCGAAGCGGCTGCCCGCAAGGGCGTTTGATAATTTGTTTATTTGGCAGGTAAGGTGTTGTATATATCCTCGCAATAGTGGCTCGGCTGTCCGTAGCGGTTCATTCCCGCTCAAATTATCGAGCAAAGACAGCAAACGGGCGCTTAATTCGCGATAATTGTCCAATGGGGCAAGAAGGCCTGATAAAAATTGGTTATCAGTAAAAAACAAATTAGAAACGTAAGTGTTATTATATGAAATTAATTTGTTTCTTATTTCATCCGTATCATTATTTATCAATGCTTTTATATACTGATGAGCGACTACCGCCAAAATATCCTTATAATAGTATTTCGACTGCGTTCCTAAAAGTTTGGCATGCGCAAAAAGTTGCCATAAAAGTTCCAGCAGAGAGTAAATGCCGGTTTGCCGGAGCGGATAGCCCATCGTAATATTCATCTGCTCGCTGACGGCAGGCAGGGTGTGGAGCAGGGGAGGCAGTAGCGTTTCATCGGCCAGTACCACCGCCGTGCGCTCATCGGGCGCGGCTTGCATGCTCTTTAACAGTTGCGGCGTTACTTTCACCTGAGACATGTTGGACGAAGTCGCTACAATGGCCAGCTGTTTTTCGGCGGCAAACGGCGAGAAATCGGGGTCGTATTCCGGCGGGGGAAAGTTTTTGAGGTTGTCGCGCAAAAAGTATCCGGCTTCCTGCCGGTCATTGTGTATATAATAGGCGTCATAATCCCAATAAAAATCGGCCTGCTGCTGTTTTTGCAGGTAGCGGAAGACTATTTTTTCACATTCGTTTAAGGCATTGAAGCCGATAAATACATAGCGTCCCGGCAATAAACCGGCAGTATTGCCGGACAGGATTTTTTCGGCCAGGTCGCGGTACACCATGCCTTCGTATGCCCTGTTCCGGGCGCAGAGGCATTCCCTGAAGCGTTGATAAATCGCAGGCAAAGCGTCCCAAATGGCGATAAACGCCTTTTGCAGGCCGTTCTCGCTTTTTTCCGAAAAATGACTCCAGAATTTTTGGATATGCGCTACCTGTTCCGGCGTGAGAAAACTGAAATCGCCATCCATCGCCTTGCGCTCGCGCAGGTTCGTGAACAGCGCCGCCGCATTGACCATCGACTTGTCGATTTGGTCGAAATCGTAGAGCATGGTTTCGCCCCAGTAATAGAAACGGTCGAAAGGCTCACCGGTGCGGCATTCGGCGCAATAGATGGCATACAATTCTATTAACAGCGTAAAATTATCCGCCACGCGCCATGACGATGTTTCTTTTAGCAGTTCTTCGATACTTTTATATGCCGGCTGCCACAGGGGTTTTTTCAGGATGCGCGACAGGCTCTGCGCAAAAAACAAATGCGCACGCCTGTTCGGAAAAACCAGGCACAATCCCGAAAGCCCCTCGCCATAGCGATTATAAAGACCGGATGCAACGGTATCAAGAAA
>JAIROQ010000205.1 GCA_031257455.1 Prevotellaceae bacterium
ATTGGCAAACCTTTATTAAGAGTATAAGCACTACTTCGAGTGTGGTTTTAGAGCGTTTGCGTTCGTATAATTCCACGTGTGGGACAATTACGGACTACTATGGGTGGGCGAGTCTGGTCGGCACACGAGCTGCCAAAACCGGCGCTACTGTGTCTACCGTCGGTAACGCGTGGTTCGACAATGGCGCTTCTTGCTATTGGTGGGGACTCAGCTTGAACGGTTATGTGGGGACTACGCCGGATAAATGTGGAAATCTAACTGCAGGATGTTCGTCAAGTAGAAGCCTATACCGTGTCAACGTCCGCTGTTTCCGCCTACCATAATTATTTGTCCAAAGAATAATAAACAGGAAGTAAGAAAATAGTATTTCCCGATAACATCATGCCTTGCGTTTATTAGAGTTTCCTCGCGCAACCATAGAAAAGTAACATGTTCTTTAAATGCTAATACAGGGGTGAAATAAATATAGCCCCTGTTTTCCTCCGTTCAATAACATGACTAAATTCCTATCGAACGGTTAAGGTGCCTTACACACACACGAAAAAAAGGGGCTAAAATCTCTTTAGGTGCAAAGGCACCTTTTATATTAAAGCGGTTGCAAAAATACTAAAAAAAACCATATATGAAGAAATTAAAAATAAGCCGGCTGAAAATACAATTATTTTTGCTGCACATGACAACACATCCAAACATCGCACAATGGCTTTAAACGCCCGGATAAATAGCGTTCGGAAGATATTCCAACGTATGTCCATCACCGGAAAAGACGATAGATATAACATCAATCTGCGCTTCCATCGTCAGCTTGTAACGCTGTATATAGGCATTTGTTGCTGCAATCAGGTGACGTTGTTTTGCTTTATTTATGGATTGGTACGGCTCCATAAAAAAGTTTGATTTCAACGAACGCACTTCCACCACATGCAGGCGGTTATTTTTTTTGGCGACAATATCCAATTCTTTCTGGCCTTGCCGCCAATTTATGTGCAGGATATTAAATCCGTTATTACGCAAATAATCCGCAGCGATTTGCTCGCCTGCTTTTCCGGTATTTTGCTTATCAGTCATGGATATTTTAGATATTAGATATTAGATGCTCGATAATAGACATTATTCACTGTTCACTGTTCACTGTTCACTGCTCTCACGGGCAGCCATGCCACCACATAACCTATAGCCAATACCGTTACTGCTACCAGCGTTACGTCCGCCCAACGAATGGACACCGGATAGGTAGCCACTAAGAAATTGCCGGGCATGGAAATAATCCCGAACCATTGCTGCGCAAAGCATACAAGCAATCCAAGCAGAATGCCGGTTACCACGCCCAATACTGAAATCATCCATCCTTCCAGCAAGAAAATACGGTTAATCAACCGGCTGTTAGCGCCCATACTGCGCAGAACAAAGACATCCTTTTTCTTTTCAATGATAAGCATGGCAAGCGAACCGAGAATATTGCATGAAATGACTATCAGCATAAATAATAGAATGGCATATATCGCCGCCTTCTCCGATTTCATCATGCGATGAAGCGTGACGTGCTGTTCATAACGGTTTTTAACGGTAAAATTCTCGCCAAGCAGTTTCTTGATTTGCGTTTGCAGGCCGGCTATATCGGCGTTTGCCGTCAACTGAATTTCTATAGCGCTTACTTCTCCGGTATAATCAAACAAACGGCGGACAAACGGCAGCGGCACGAAAACAACATTATCGAACGACTGCTCTATCGCAAAAATGCCGGCAGGAAAAATATAATCGCTCGCCAGCGAAGCCTCTATATTGACAAGCGATACGCGGCCTTCGCGCTTGGGTGCATATACATGCAAGGGGTCTATTAAATGAACGCCTATACCCAATTTATAGGCAATCGCCCGCCCGATAATGGCCTGTTCCAATTCGCCATGTTGGGGCTTAAACTCGCCGTCCACCATAGCTTCCGGAAGGCGCGTAGTCGAGAGGAATGCGCTGTCGATACCTTTGATGACGGCGATATCCTGATGACCGCGATATTCCAGCAATACATTTTCCTCCAACACTTCGGCAAATGAAGCAATGCCCGGCAGACGGCGCACAGCGTCAAATTCCGGCGATTGCGGCACAAACGTTTTCCCGATAGCCGGCGCAATGCGCAAATCGGCGTCAAATGTATTGTACAGCGATTTTACCAAATCCTCAAAGCCGTTGTACACCGACAGCACCACCACCAGCGCCATTGTCCCGATGACCACGCCCACCGCGCTAATCAACGAAATAATGTTAATTACGTTATGTGATTTTTTGGCAAATAAATACCGGCGCGCTATGAATGTAGCAAGGTGCAAGGTTATTTTTTTAATAATTCATCAATTTTTTCCACATAATCCAACGAATCGTCCACCGCGAAAACCAGCTCGGGAACAATGCGCATTTGCTTGGCTATACGCTTGCCCAACTCGCCGCGAATACTGCGGGATTGTTGATTGACGGCAGTCATCACTGCCGCCGCCCTGTCCGAAGGAAAGATACTCAACCGCACGCGCGCCAGCGCCAAATCGGGACTCATGCGTACGGACGTAACAGATACCATTGCGCCGCCATAAGCGCTCATGCCTTGCCGGCGGATTATTTCGGCAATGTCTTTTTGTAGTTGCCGTCCTACTTTTTGCTGTCGTGTGCTTTCCGTTTCCATTTTTTAATGTAATAAATGTGATTAAATGCCGGGATACGCCTTATGCCTGATTTTTATTTTTGCAAATTTATCAATATCTTTGGACTTTTAAAAATAAATGTTACAATGGAAATTGTTTTAAGCGGCATACGTCCTACGGGCAACCTGCATTTGGGAAATTATTTTGGCGCATTGCAAAATTTCATAAAGATGCAGCAGGAACATTGCTGCTATTTCTTTATTGCCGATTTGCATTCGCTCACCACACATCCGAAATCGGCCGACTTCCACGAAAACGTGAAAAATGTACTGGCGGAATACCTTGCCGCCGGGCTTGACCCCGAAGTGGCTACACTCTATATACAGAGCGATGTCCCGGAAGTATCGGAACTCTACGTACTGTTAAATATGCTGGCCTATCAGGGCGAGTTGGAACGCACGACTTCCTTTAAAGACAAGGTGCGCAAACATTCCGACAACGTAAATGCCGGCCTGCTGACCTATCCGGTGCTGATGGCTTCGGATATTCTGATACACCGCGCCGCCAAAGTGCCCGTAGGAAAAGACCAGGAGCAACATCTGGAAATGACGCGCACATTTGCCAGACGGTTTAACAACCTCTATGGCGTGGAGGTCTTCCCCGAACCTGCGGCATTCAACTTCGGCAATGAATTAGTAAAAATTCCCGGACTGGACGGCAGCGGGAAAATGGGCAAGAGCGAAGGCAACGGCATTTTTCTGGCAGACGATGAAAAAACCGTTACGAAAAAAGTCATGCACGCCCTCACCGACAGCGGCCCCATTTTACCCGACAGCCCGATGTCCGAACCTGTCCGGAATATTTTTACCATTCTGGAAGTAGTATCCGCGCCCGACACGGTCGCTTATTTCCGCGATAAATACAACGATTGCAGTATCCGCTACGGCGATTTGAAAAAACAGTTGGCCGCAGATATCTGGAAAAAAATCGCCCCCATACATGAACGCATTGCCGAGCTTAAAGCCAATGACGCTTATTTGCGCAAAGTAACCCAAAACGGCGCACTCAAAGCCCGCGCAAGCGCACAAGCCACCCTGAAAGAAGCAAAAAAAGCCATCGG
>JAIROQ010000019.1 GCA_031257455.1 Prevotellaceae bacterium
CTTGATGAGGCAGGAAAGAAAGCAGTCATCACATGGGGTGATGTATCGCTATGTTTCGGAAGTTACACATTTAATTATGAAACCGGAAAGAAACAGTAAAGATTGCTGGGTGTCGCCAAGTGGCCAGGTGATTTGGGTCGATTTTGCGAGGCATAGTGAAAAGGCTTATGAAATAATAGAGCAAAAGGGCTGGAGTGATGATTACAGAAAGTGGGATTTCTTAATGGAAAACAGGTATAAATATTCCTCCGATTACTTGCAAGAAGTGCGGAACTATATCCGGTATTGCGACTGGGGGGTACGCCCTCATTGGGTATTAAATCCAAGAATAACGAAGAAACAGGAACAACGAATATTCGAGATAGACCATGAAAAAGATTAAATTAAAATTACAAATCGGGCAAATCGTTATATTGAACGAAATGCTGAACTACTTATTCAATAGCCGGCGGATATTGGCAGATATGCCGTTGGAATATTATGTAATAGCGGATTTCTACCGGCGTTTCTCTCTTCGATTTATGTATATTTCAGATAAACCTTTTCAATTGCAGGTTTCGGAAGCGTATGCGCTGTGGCATATAATGGAAGTAGTGATGTGGCCGGTTCCGGGCGGCGGCGGGGTGGCAACGGCTATCTTATGGCAATTGTCATCGAAATTTAATACGGGGAAAAAAGCGATAAAATAATGGTAAATAAAAGCACGATAAAACGAGCGTTAGAAGTGCAGGATATGGTTGCCCGATATTACGAACCCGGCAGGCAGGACAGGTGCAAGTTATGGGTTTACCGTAATCATGTTTTTCCGGTCTATAATATAAGTAAAGGCACGTTTTTCCGGTATTTACGAATGGATAGAAGTATGAATTAACGCGAATTTTTTACGAATTATGCGAAAGCGGGATATTATCCCGCTTTTTTTATGGCGTATTTATTACCAGTCCCACATTTTTCACAGGTATTCGTATTGGTTTTGCGCTTTCGTCGGCAATTTGCAAATCAAAGAGTATTTCGTACTGTTTTATACCGTCTTCGCGCTGTACGATACGGATGGCGTTTCGGGTAAGGTTTCCGGCATTTTCCGCCGGTTTCCATCCGTGCAATGCGCGATGGAGGTCTGCCATTAAATCGACAATTTGAAAGGCTTTTTGGCGTTGTGCAGCGGGGGCGGCGTTAGAGGTGTTGCCGAGTTTCAAATTGGCTACGGTAATGCGAATTTGCGCCACTCCGGTTTGGCAGTGGTTTCCGAGGTCGTCCCATTGCACATTGTCAATATCTGCGAGCGCACAGGGGTATTTGACGGGGTGCGACGGGGAAAAATAGTCGAGTTGTCCCCAGTTTTCGTCCACATATTTCAATGTGGGTATTTTTTCGGTTATCCGTTCGAGGATGTTTGTTAAAATTGTTTTCATAATTATTTATTAAATTGTTTTCTGATGCTGTTATTCAGGTCTTCTTTAACCCATTTGTCAGTAACGCGCGTTACCGCCTGTTTCACTTCGGGCGCGTTTCCGATGAACCGCCGTTCCGGGATGTTTATTTTGCTGCCGACTTTCATTAACGCCATCGCCTTCCACATTTCGGCTTCGCGACCGAGCCGCCGGTTGCGTTGTGAAGTGGAGCGTTTACCACTTTTCAGCGTTTTAACAGAGCCGGCAGCTTGACTGTATTTGTACCAAAAGAATTTTTTCATTTTGGCGGTTACGGTCAGCGTACCGCCTTCGTTGTGGATAGCCGCGTAAGGCAGCGAGGACGAAAATACTATATTATGTCCCCTGACAGTAGCGCGTAGCGAGCGGCGCAGGTGTCCGCCAATCATCAATAACGAGCCTTTGGCGTCGGTATTGCGTCGTTGTTTCCAGGGGGTAGCGAAAAAGGCTTTACGCTGAAAATTCCGGTCGAACTCGTCCGCGAGTTCCACTTTTACATCGGTGAGCAATTTTGTCATCAATTGGTCGATTTTTGCCATTTTTTTTGTAGTTTAATTTTATTTCGTATCTTTGTACAAAAGAATAAAGGATAAGGAATGACTGACCTGGTCTTTGAACCTAAGCTGTCGCCTCGTTCTTTATTTTTTTATTGTTTTTGTAACGGCATAAAGGTATTGATGTATTTTTTCCCTTCCATCGTTTAACTTTTCTCTTTCTTCCGCTATATTGTAGTACAATTCCCTGGTTTTATCCTTGAAATAATAGAATTTTTTAATATTATCTTTGCGTTTTTTGCTTAAATCTGCCGATTTTACAAAGGTGGATTGTATCAAGGCCGCATCTAATGTTTTGAGTTCGGTTTTATCCAACAACCCCTTTGTGTTGTTAAAGGTATCGGAATATAGATGCTTGTTGCCTTTTTTTGTAAAGCCTATATTTATTACCTTTTCGCCTGTTTCTTTTTTCACTTCTTTTTTTAAGAGTGGTTTCATTTCGTCGAGGTGTTTTTTTCTGTCTTCCGCGGCGGCTGTTTTTTTCTTAACTTCATAATTTTTATTAATCAATGTACAGGTTTGGCACTTTTCGGACACAGGGATATTTGCCGCCAGTTCCGTCCGGTTATGTAACCGGCAGGCGGCGCATTTGGATGTCATATAGGCGTTGTTCGGCGGAAAAACCACTTTTTGTTTGCCGGAATTAAAGCGGAACATTTCCAGTTTATTTTTTCCATCGCTGCCTATCTGCGTGGTGGCGCGTTCGCCTTTTTCAATAGCGTCTGCGCTGTTGCTTTCGGGGTATTTTCCACCGTTCACCTGTACGGTGGTGCATCGGCAATTCCAGGCGATGGGGGGCATGTACTTGTCCCAAAAGGGGTCGTTCATAGGGAGAGTGGTATCGTCCAGCATGGCGTGTTCAGCGCGCACGAGGCCGTCCTGCGCTGTCCGGTACTGTAACAGGTAAGTGTCGCCGTCGCGCTCGAAGTCCGCCCATTTTGCGGCCATTTGCGCCGAATGTACGGCAAAGTTATATTCTGCGTTCAGGTAATTTTGATTATACTGCTTGTCTATGTTTTCAACGTCGTTTAAAAAGGATTGAAATGATTTTACATGCCCTTTTTCATCGCGCAGGTGGAGGCTTCCTTCTTTTACTTCGTTATAGACTTTCATGCCGGAGAATACGAAGGTATCGTGGTCGAGGCTTTGCGCCATTTCGTATGGAATTTGATTGTCGGCAATGCCGGCGGCTACGCCGTGCTGTAATACGCGGTAAGTTTCGTCAATGAGCGACTGTACGCCCTTTTTCTGCACAATTTCGGGCTGTGCGTTTCCGGCCTGGTGCAGGTCGCGCATGGCATTTTCAAATGCCGTATGGTCAAATTTTGGGGCATTATCGCTGTTTTTTGCCGCAAGGGCGGCACACCGGGGGCAGTCGTGCGGGCGGTACATTTCGGACAGCTGCCGGTGGAGTGTAGCGAAGCCGTCATTTAAGTGTTTTGGGGCAGTTGCCGTCGCTGCCCCTATGCGAAAAAACCGCCCGACAGCTGCGGTGCAAGTCCCGGCGAAGCCTTGTCAGCTACGGGGATGCCGAATTTTTCAGTAATCCAGTCATTGTCCACCTCTTTATGAGGCAGGATTTCCTTTGTGAGCGTCCACAGTTTGTCCGTGTCCTCCACAGCGGAGAACCGGAAGCGGCAGGTTGTAGCGGGCAGCCACCCGATGCGGTAGAATGCCGGAATAATGACATTATTCATGTAATTTTCTGCCATCCGCTTATCCGACTCGATGAGCCGTGCGAGGATACTTATTGCCGCCTGTTCCTTGCTGAAATTACCATTTTCGGTATCCTGTCCCATAATAGCGCCGGAGATGAGCAGGCTGGTTTCGTTGTTGCAGAGCCGGATGAGATTGTTGTACACGTCGCCGTTGGTACTAACGCCTTCGGCAAATTGAAAATCTTCGGTAGTGTCAATGATGAACCATGCGGCGGCGCCGAGTTCACGCATCATATTTTCGGCACGGTCGAGCATCCCGGCGTCTTGGGTATTGGTCTTCATGTATCGCGGGGGTATGCCGAATATCTCGCAGAGTTCCGACCAGCAGGACTGTGCAAATTTTTTGAATAAAATATGCGGCACTGCTTTATTCAATACACCCAGATGCCCGGCGTTAAATTCCAACAGGAATTTGCCATATTCCGACGCCTGGCGATAGGGTATGTAAGTCGTAAGGGAAGTATCGGGGTAGAACCGCCCGAAGACGGGGTCAATGTTTCCACGGCGGATAAGGGTCGCCTGTTTTCCGGCATCGTTTTCGGACAGTTCGACGAGGGAAAAGCCGTAGAGTTCGCTTTCCAAGGCCATCTTTATAATGTCGGCTAACGGCGATATTTCATTCAAAGCCGCCGTCATTTTATCGTTCACTTTTCCGCCGTCATCTACCAGCTCAAAGGGCGATGAGATAGTTTGTTCGTGCCGGTTATTGATTTGCGAGGACAGCAATGCGTCGTTGGTTATATCGTCGTACAATTCCTGCAATAATACCTGTTTGGGTTCGCCCGCGAGTGTAGCTATCCGTATGGCGTTACGCCAGTCGGCAATGTCTCTTCGTGTTTGGGAGACGGATTTGCGGACTATTTTCGGGGCAATAGTGGGGGCGTGCAGTCCGCCGGCAGTTGTTTTTTTCTTTGGAGTAACTTTTTTTTCCATAATTATTCGTGGTTAAATTTTGTCCGGCTTCCGGCACGGAATGGCCGGCTGGTATCCGGCGTATTTTCATCATCAGGTACAGGCGAGGGCAAACCGGAAATAAACAGTTGCGCATTGGCATATTCGCCCATACCTGCAATTTTTTCGAGGGTGGTAATGGCATTGTCGTAGCGTTCTTTGATGTGGTCGTAAATAACATCCACGTTGGACAGTTCACAGATGTTATAGGCGGCTACGCGCTTGCAGAGGCGCATGACAAAGGGGTTGCGTTCGTTGCCGGTTGCATTGAAGATGGCGTCCACATCGTATTCCTTCCACTTTTGGTATTGTTGAGGCGGGAGGCTTGTCATGTTGCGTCGCTGGTTGCTGGCTTCAAAGTATGCCCGGACTTCGGAAACAGCGGCGGCAATGCCGTCGTCAATAATGTCGTCGTCGCCTTCGGCGATTTCATTCATTTGGTACTCGTAGAGTACGGATTTCATTTCTTCGATTGTGAGGAACATTTGTTTAGTTGTTTAGTTGTTGAACTGTTGAGTTGTAAGGTCTATAAGGTCTGTAAAGTCTGTAAAGTCTGTAAAGTCTATAAGGTCTATGTTCTAAAAGTCACTGTTCACTGTTGATTTACCATCTTCGGGAGGGTCGGGGTTGGGCAATATATTTTGCATTGGTAGTCCGGGCGCGCTGGCTAAGGAGCCAAAGGGCGGACTCAAGGGCGTCCGGGGCGTCGTCGTGTGAGCGGGAGCCGCGCTGGAAGCTGAGGAGCTGGTCTTCGAGGGTGCGCATACCGGGTGTATTTTGCTCGTGTTGATTAAATATGACCAGTCCGCGTTCAAAGAGTGGCTGCATGGCTTCGATGCGTGCGAATTTGTCGCCTTTTGCGCGTTTGTCGCCTATTACCGGCACATGCCGTCCCAGTGTAATTCCGGTTTTGCGGAACTCGTCCAGCATCAAGTCCTGCATAAAATTTGCTTCCATGAAATACATGACGGGTACGCGTCCGGCGACCCATTCCATAATATCATAATGCCAGCCGACCATGCTGCTGACGCTGCACTGGTCGGCAAAGACTTTTAAGAGGTGGAAATATCCGTCAGGGGTTTTTCCCATGAGTACAGTAGCCTTGTAGTCAGCGGTGGCGGAGTTCTTAAAGGAGGGGTCGGTATAGCATATCAACTGCCGATATTCTTTTAAGTGTAACATTTTTCCGTAGCGGATGTGTTTTTTTAAAAATATTGCGCCTTCGGTGAGTGGGTTATTCATGTACTCTTTTTCAAAGGCGCGGTAGCCCATGAATAGCCGTTTGTCTTCAATGCGTTCTTTTGTCCAGAAGGCCGGCCACGAGGGGTTGCCGTGTTTGTCATAGGCATTAACGCGCGATACTTTCACATTTTCAATTTGGGACACTTTGGCCAGGACGCTGTTTTTGCTGATAAGGTTACCGACCATGATAAACCGTCCGCCGGCAGCGCCGAAAGTGCCGAAGAGGGCTTCCCGCACCCAGTCGGTCAGTTTGGCAACACGTGCTTCATTCTGGCACAGTTCGTCGTCGTCGAGGTCGTCAATGACGATGTAGTCGGGCCGGCTGTCGCGGTAGCGCAAGCCGCGCGGGGACTGCCCGCGCCCGCGTGCAAAGAAGGCGACGCCGTCTTTGGTAACAAATTCGCCGTCGAGCCAGTGTCCGCGGTCGTATTGTGGGCCAAAGTCATGGGCGTAGCGTTTATTAAACTGCAATTCGGATTGAATGTCTGCGAGCAGTGTCTGTGCGTTGTCTTCTGATTTTCCCACAAGCACCATCACATTTATTTGCCGTTCTTTTTGGCACATGAGCCACAGGGGAATGAAGATGTCCATGTGTGTGGATTTGGCATGTCCGCGCGCCCACTGGAATACGCCACGCAGGTTGGTTTCTTTCAGAATAGTCTGTGCGGCGGCGATGTGGAAGGGTGCGCAGGGGATGTTTTTCCCCGTTTTATTGTCTGTGCAGAAATGCGGGAAATAGTATTCGACAAAGAAGGCGTAGTCTTTACGCGCGTGTTGGATGCGCGCCAGTTGAGCAGCTTTATTCTCGCCGTCTGGGATAGTACTCAGGCGGATAATATCCTTATTGTGGTAGCCCCATCGGATTAACGCTTTGTTTATTTCCCCCTGCGTAGGCATATTGTTAATGATATTTTTTGCTGATGCGTTCCGACACGAATAAGTCCTGATACTTATTAATGGTTTTCACCAGTTCAATAGATATTTCGGTATCAAACGTCATGCGGTGTTGCAGCCATTTATTGAAGGCCATAAAGGTTTCAATAACGTCCACGATGTTGCTTTTTTTGTCAAGGTTTTCGACGATTTTAGCGAGTTTGCAGAGCTTGTCGGCGTCGATAGTCTTCTCCGGGTCGTCGGAGTTGTTAAATTCTTCTAAAATTGCATTGATGGCGAGCAGTGTTTTATTGACAAGTTCAGCACGGGTAATATTAACGCTGGCACGCTTTATTGCCCAATTTCCATCGTTTACCCATTTCCCGACGGTAGGCTCGCTAACGCCCACTTTTTGCGCAATTTCTTTCTGTGTCTCGCTTTGCATATAATATAACCGAGCAAGTTCTCTCTTGTTTTCCAGTTCTTTTTTTGTTGCCATGGATTTTGTAATTATATGCAAAATTACTGTCTGCGCAAAGGGATGAAAAAAAAGAGTATCATTTTGGTTCATCTTTTTTTTTTCTGAAACAGGCTGTTTTACTTTTGCAGAAAAAAAGAAATGGCGCAGAAGAAATTCATATTATCCAGCGGCGACAAGGCCAATTGTTACGGTTTTCGTCTTGACCTGTCAGGGCTGGATATATCGCGCTTTACGACCAATCCGGTAATGTTGTATATGCATGACGCAGGGAAGGTCATCGGACGGTGGGACGGCGTAGCGGTAGAAGACGGCAAGCTGACAGCGTCAGCGGTGTTCGATACGGCGGATATGTTTTCCAAGGATATTGCAGGCAAAGTAGAACGCGGGTTTCTACGCGGCTGTTCTATCGGGATTGTAATTCACAAGATGCGTGAGACAAAAGGCGAAATGGTCGTTACTTCCTCGGAGTTAATGGAGGCAAGTATTGTGTCGGTTCCTGCCGATGCCGACGCGGTAGTATTGTACGATGCCAACCGTAAAATCATATCGTTGGACGAGGCAAAATTGAATGTGCAGAAATTAAATCAACAATTAAGTAATATGGAAAAGGAAAAATTTGAACTTCCACAAACAACGCTGGTATCGCTTGGCATTACCGGCGAACTCACGCCGCAGGGCGTAGAGCTGGCGGTGGCGGAAAAAGACCGCCGCATAGCGGAACTCGAAGCCGAATTGCAACAGCAGAAGGATAAAGCGGTAGAGGCTTATCTTGCTGCGGCTGTAAAGGCTGGTAAGATTAAAGAAACGGATAAACCGTCGTTTCTGAAACTGGCAAAGACCGATTTGGAATCGGTAAAAGCTATTATTGATGCAAAAGCAGAACAGGCCTCCGCCTCACTGGCTGACATGACCCAAAAGACGACGCTTGCCGCCGGACGGGAAGACTGGAACTACATTAAATGGATGCAGGAAGACCCTGCCGGTTTGAAAAAATTGAAAGCGGACAACCCGGCAGCGTTTGAACGCCTTCAGGCAACGATTAGGAGTTAAGAACTAAGAGTTAAGAACTAAGAGTTAAAAATTTAAATAATAAGATTATGTTTAAAGAGATTTTTACAACGATTATTTTGGGGTTATTTTACCCCGAAGGGGCTTGGTTAAACGAATTAACCAGCATGGACCACATGGTGGAATTTAACACCATCAACCTGTCGCAGATAGGCGCAGACCCGGATACGGTTAAAAATAACCAAACATGGCCGCTGACGCCATTGCAACGGACAGATAGCGGTATATCTATTCCGTTGGCGACCTTTGACACGGTTCCTACGCATGTAACGAATGTGGAGGAAATGGAAACAGCCTATAACAAGGCGGAATCGGTTGCACGGCAACATGTGGACAGTTTACGGTCGTCAGCGTCGCTTTCGGCGGCATACAATATTTCGCCGGGGGCTAATACGGCCAATACACCGGTGTTGCTGACTTCCGGGAATGACCGTGGCGACGGTACGCGTGCATTGCTATATAAGGATATTTTGCAGTTGCGTACTAAATTTAACAAGGCCAACTTCCCACAGGAAGGGCGCATCCTGGTACTTTCACCGGAACATGAGGAAGACTTGCTAAAAGACGACATCGACCGTTACAACCAGGTAATGACTACCGGTAAGCTGGCGGGCTTCAAAGTCTATACATTCAACGGCAACCCGACTTATACGATAACTACCGGGGTTGCGACAAAGAATCCTTACGGCACGGTATCGGGTAATCCAAGTTCGTTTGCGTTTATTAAAACAGAAGTGATGCGCGCCATGGGTACGATTGAAGGCGAGCCGGAAAAACGGTGGTCAGACTATCGCGGTTGGTTATTGGGTTTTCAAATGCGATTTGTGGCGCAGCCGTTCCGGAATAAAGGCATCGCCGCTGTCGTAAGCGATAATGTCCCCGTACCCGAACCGGAAGAATAACTGTTTATTTGTTTAGTTGTTGATTTGTTTAATTGTTTAATGTTCGCCGGCGTCAGCCAATCAACAGTTCAACAGTTCAACAACTAAACAGTTCAACAATTCAACAACATTAAAAATTGAAATTATGGGAAATGTTAAAAATATTCAAAATATTCCGGCGCGAAAAAGCGACAAAAAGAATAACGCGGCAGCGGCGGCGCAAGATGCAGCGGGAAGTACTCAGACTTCGCAGGAAAATCCGCAACAGGGCGGAGGAAACGCTTCGAAACAAGAAGATACCGGAGTGGATAAGAAGAAACAAAAGGCGACAACTGGAGCAAAAGGGAGTGTTAAAAAGGTATCTAAATGGAATGACGAAGCACAGAAAATTCTAAAAAAATATGCTTCCGAAGAAGTTTATTTTACCTCCGACGGCTTCTGCTTCCTGCAACGGAAGGAAGCGGAATACCATGCCGCCACGCTGTCTGACAAAGAAATTACGGCAATCAATAAAAAAGACGTAGAATAATGTTACCGCATGTAAAGATAGGATTTGAGAACGGCGCGCTCGGCAGTGTGGCGCCGAATGCGGACGGGGTCGTTGGATTGGTGGCTACGGGAACGCCCGTAGCTGCGGACGGCGGCTTGCAACTGGCAACCGCATACGTATTGCGTAAGTTGGAAGACTTGGTTGCATT
>JAIROQ010000049.1 GCA_031257455.1 Prevotellaceae bacterium
ATGCCGTAGCGTTCTTTTTGCAGTTCCGGAGGCGTTTTGCATCTGCCAAACACAAACCTTTTCTTTGTACAAAACACCTCTTCACTGCTATTATAATTCGTGTAAATCCGCATAAATCCGCGTAATCTAAAAACAACCCCTTGCTACGAATTTTTATCCGCTGCCAATGATTGCAAAATGGTTTAATACCCGCTTTCTGCAAATCATTTCTTCAACCTCTACGTTTATTTTTCCTTCTTCCACTAAAAAAATTAAGAGTGGAAAATGGATGTAGCGCTTATTACATTACGAGGTTCTAGTAAACCCACTGTTAGAACAAGTACAACAACCATAACCACTCTTGGTATGATTGCTTTTACTTATATTCACTAACAGTTAAAATTTACTAGATTTCGTAATGTGTACAGAATAAAAGTTAAAGAGATATATTTTCAATATATCAATTCCAACATGTCAAAGAAGCATAATAATGGCACAAATATAAAACAATATTTTTTATCTACAATAGTTTTTGCGATTTTTTTTGTTTGTATGAATTACACGGATTGGTACGAATTACGCGGATTTTAGGGAATCACCCCTAAAAGTCTTTTTTAGTCATAAGTCGTAAGTCGCGGCAAACGCTCCGGCGTCAGCCCAATCTGTAAATCCGTAAATCGCTCTTAATTCTTAATTCCCCACTGCCTGCTGTATGCTTTCAGGGTATTTTTCATCAGCGACACGATAGTCATCGGGCCGACACCACCGGGAACCGGCGTGATGTAACTGCACTTGGGGGCGACTTCATCGAATTTTACGTCTCCCAGGAGGCGGAAACCGCTTTTATTGGCTGCCGGCACACGGGTAATGCCCACGTCCACCACTACCGCGCCTTCGCGAACCATATCGCCTTTCAGAAACTCGGGAATGCCCAAGGCCGCCACAATAAGGTCGGCCTGTAAACAAATTTCTTTCATGTTTTTTGTACGGCTGTGGCAGAGGGTTACCGTGCAGTCGCCGGGATAGGATTTTTGCGAAAGCAGATTGGCCACCGGCCGCCCCACAATGTTGCTGCGGCCGATGACTACGCAATTTTTTCCGGAGGTCGCTATTTTGTAGCGTTCGAGTAAATCCATAATGCCCGCAGGCGTGGCCGGCACATACGCCGGCAGCCCAATGACCATGCGGCCTGCATTTAACGGGTGAAAACCGTCTACGTCTTTTTCCGGCGCAATGGCTTCAATAATTTTTTGTTCATTGATGTGTCCCGGAAGCGGCAACTGTACAATAAACCCGTCCACCAGGTCATCGGCATTCAGGGCGGCCACAGTGGCCAGCAACTCCGCTTCGCCAATGGTGGCAGGCAAACGCAGTACCCGCGATGAAAAACCTGCTTCGCGGCAGGCTTTTTCTTTGTTGTTTACATACGTTTCGCTCGCGCCATCATTGCCGACCAGCACGGCTGCCAATTGCGGCGCACGTTTGCCGGAAGCCAGTAACTGCACTACTTCCGCCGCTATCTCCGCTTTAATTTCCGTTGCTGTTTTTTTCCCGTCTAATAAAATGGCCATTGTTTATTGACTATTGTTTTATTTACTATTAACTATTGACGGTTGTTTCCGCCTGATGGTAAATAAAAATTATCTCCGCATGCCCTGCATTGCCCGCATTCTGTTTTGTATCCCGCCGCCACTCGCTGATTTCATCATTTTGCGCATCTCATCGAATTGCTTCATCAGGCGGTTTATTTCGGCAATACTTGTACCGCTTCCTTCCGCTACCCGTTTGCGGCGGCTGCCGTTGAAAATAGCGGGGTCGTTACGTTCCTGCGGCGTCATTGATTGAATGATGGCTTCAATGCGTTTGAACGAATTATTATCTATATTCACATCTTTAATCGCTTTGCCGACACCGGGTATCATCGCCGCCAAATCTTTGATGTTGCCCATCTTTTTTAGCTGCTGGAGTTGCCGGTAAAAATCATCAAACGTGAATTGTCCTTTGGCTAATTTCTTTTGCAGTTTGCGCGTTTCTTCTTCGTCAAATTGTTCCTGCGCTTTTTCCACCAAGCTCACAATGTCGCCCATGCCGAGAATGCGGTCGGCCATGCGGTCGGGATGAAATATATCCAACGCTTCCGGTTTTTCGCCGGTACTCACAAACTTCAATGGCTTGTTTACTACCGCACGGATAGAAATAGCCGCACCGCCGCGCGTGTCGCCGTCCAGTTTGGTCAATATGACGCCATCGAAATTCAAGCGTTCATTGAAGGCGGCGGCCGTATTCACTGCATCTTGCCCGGTCATGGCGTCCACCACAAACAATGTTTCGCCCGGCTCAATGGCTTTTTTCACCGCCGCAATTTCCTGCATCATTTCCTCGTCCACTGCCAGGCGGCCGGCGGTATCGACAATCACCGTATTAAATCCATTCGCTTTGGCATGTTTAACGGCATGTTGCGCAATCTGCACCGGATTATTATTCCCTTCTTCCATATAAACCGGCACGCCGATTTGCGCCCCCAGTACTTTCAACTGCTCAATAGCCGCAGGCCGGTACACGTCACAGGCAACCAACAGCGGTTGGCGGCCTTTCTTTGTTTTCAAGTGCAGCGCCAGTTTGCCGGAGAAGGTGGTTTTACCGGAGCCTTGCAAGCCGGCAATGAGTATCACTGCCGGAGAACCTTTCAGGTTGATGTCGGCCGCTTGACCGCCCATCAACGCCGCCAGTTCGTCACGCACAATCTTGGTCATCATCTGGCCGGGACGCACGGCTTTAAGTACGTTTTGCCCCAACGCTTTTTGCTTTACCTCATCGCAAAAAGTTTTGGCGACTTTATAACTCACGTCTGCATTGAGCAATGCTTTGCGAATATCTTTCAGCGTTTCGGCGACATTCACTTCGGTGATACGCCCTTCGCCTTTCAGCAACTTAAACGCCCGCTCTAATCTGTCGGATAAATTTTCAAACATACTATTATCAGCAAATAATTCGCGAAGATACAAAAATTCGAGCAAACGGTGCTAATGTGGTAATGTGGTAATGTGCCAATGTGACTAATTGGGCTTGCGCCACTGCGCTTGTCGCCACTCATAACTCATAACTAAAAACATTTTCAACTTTCAACTCTCCACTTTCAACTAAGTCGTCATTTCGACCGGAGCGCGCGAAGAATGAGCGCGCGGAGCGGAGAAATCTCCCCCCAACGCAAGCTGTTTACGGTCATCCCGTCAGGGACGGAATGTGTGGGAGAGACCGATATTCGATATTCGAGCATGGAGAGAACGCCATCACATTCCGTCTCTAAGGTGACGGGACGACTACCAAAATGTCATGCGGGACGATTTCCGCAAGCGCGGGAATGACAAAACAACCTTGCGGCGTTATTTCCGTAAGTGCGGAAAACGTAAAACAACTCTGCGGGACGATTTCCCCACGTGGGGGAATAGCAAAACAACCTAATGGGACGGTTGCCCCATTAGGAATTAAGAATTAAGAGGATTGCTAATTAATATTTGTTAATCGCGTGCGCACCTGACGGGGGTGTTATTACTACAAGCAGCAGTGCTCTCGAAGG
>JAIROQ010000057.1 GCA_031257455.1 Prevotellaceae bacterium
ATAAAAAATATGTTTTTGCAAAGTTATTAAAAAAGTTTCTATCCGCAATACTGCTGAAAATAAATAAAAAATATGTTTAATGGATTTATTAAATGAGTTGAGGGGGATTCCTGTTCCGGGCACTGGATAAAAAGAATAACTTTTTTCAAAGTTGTTCTTTTTATTTTTCCTACTTTTGCACAAATACAGGATAAATGACATGCCTTTTCTGCCGACATCACGCAAAGAATTGAAAACACTGGGATGGGATTATTTGGATATAATCCTTTTCAGCGGTGACGCCTATATAGACCATCCGTCTTTTGGCGCGGCAGTGATTGGGCGCGTGCTGGAAGCCGAAGGCTATCGCGTGGCCATTGTGCCGCAACCCAACTGGCGGGACGACCGGCGCGATTTTAAAAAACTCGGACAGCCGCGCCTGTTTTTCGGCGTTACCGCCGGCTGCATGGACAGCATGGTCAATCATTATACCGCCAATAAACGCCTGCGCAGCAACGATGCTTATACGCCCGAAGGAAAAGCCGGCTTCCGTCCCGATTATGCGGCTACGGTGTATGCGCAAATGCTCCGGCAATTGTTTCCCGGAACGCCCGTCATTCTTGGCGGAATAGAGGCTTCATTGCGGCGGCTGACGCATTATGATTATTGGAACGATGCCCTGCAACCCTCTATTCTGACGGAAAGCAAAGCCGATTTACTGGTTTACGGCATGGGCGAAATGCCTGTGCGCGAAATTGCGCGGCGTTTAGCCGGCGGCGAGCATATCCGGGCATTGCGCGACATTCCGCAGACCGCTTATTGGGCAACGGATAAAGAATACCGCACGGCAGGCAATGCCGGCGACTGTGTGTTACATTCACTGGAAGAATGCGTGAAGGACAAATATAAATTCGCCAAAAATTTCGCTGTCATCGAGCAGGAGGCGAACAGGAAGGAAAGCTGCCGGCGACTGGTAGAGCCTTCCGGCGGCGGTTATGTGGTGGTAAACCCGCCCTGCCCCGCGATGACGGAAAAAGAAATCGATGCGTCATTTGATTTGCCCTACATGCGGCTGCCGCACCCGCGCTACAAGGGAAAACATATCCCGGCTTACGAAATGATTAAACATTCGGTGACCATTCATCGCGGTTGCTTTGGCGGTTGCAGTTTCTGCACGATAGCCGCCCATCAGGGGCGGTTTATTATTTCGCGCTCCGAACAGTCGATTTTGCGGGAAGTGGAAAGCATTACGCAAATGGACGGTTTCAAAGGCTACCTCTCCGATGTGGGCGGCCCGTCAGCGAATATGTATGGGATGAAAGGAAAAGAGGAGAGCATGTGTGCGCAATGCCTGCGGCAGTCCTGTATTTTCCCCCGCATTTGCAAAAACCTGCACACCGGGCACAGCCGCCTGTCAAACCTGTATGGCTGCCTGCGCAGGCACAAGGCCATCAAGAAAGCCTTTATCGGCAGCGGCATTCGCTATGATTTGTTCCTCGATGAAAAAGGTTTTACGGACGCAAGCGGCGAAGAATATTTCAGGAATTTACTGCGGCATCATGTGTCCGGACGCCTGAAAGTCGCGCCGGAACATACCGAATTACACGTCCTGCAGGTGATGCGTAAGCCGCCGTTTGCCCTGTTTGAAAAACTGAAAGAACTTTTCGACACGCAAAACCGTAAGGAAACCCTGCGGCTGCAGCTCATCCCGTATTTCATTTCCGCGCATCCGGGCTGCACGGGGAACGATATGCAGCGGCTGGCACGGAAGCTGCGGCATCTCTCCCTGCACCCGGAACAGGTGCAGGACTTCACGCCTACGCCCATGACGCACGCTTCGGCGATTTTCCATACCGGCATTGACCCGGTAACCATGCGAAAGGTATTTGTGCCGCGCACTAAAACGGAAAAATTACAGCAAAAAGAATGGTTCTTCCGGTGATTTCTAATTTCTGATTTCTAATTTCTAATTTGGCTGACGCGCCAGCCAAATTAGTCACATTAGCACATTAAACAATTAGTCACATTAATTAGCCCCGAAAGGGCGCAACGTGCATAACCCCTTAAGTTTGCAGAGAAATAAATCTGAGGTAAAATCTTTATACTTTTGTTGTAAAAAAAGCCAAGATTTAACCGACTGACGAGGGTAAACCAAGAATAACCCAAGACAGAAAAGTCTATGCAGGGAGTTGGACCTTCGTCAGTCAAGCTGAGGATACTAAATAGAATATCAGGTTAAAAACCTATTTAAGGGGTTATTCATGTTTTGCTCCTAACGGAGTTTTTTAGTTGAAAATTGAAAATTGAAAATGGCGACAAGCGCATACTATTTGAACTTACCAAAATATTTTTGCAGAAACTATAATTGGCGGAAGCAACGGACTGGTAGCATGATGGTTGTTTGTATTGTTGGGTGAGCAGCGCTTATGTAACCGCAGTCTGTGGCCGATCCCGGGATATGATTAAGGCAATTATATGACCCGTAGGTGTGATGTTGACCGCACCACCAGCACAACATACCATTGCGCCAAGTAGTATCATATTTCGCTTCTTTTATTTGAGCCCATCCATATATATCACTGCCAACATCACAATAAGCATCCGGTCTGCTCAATTTTTTTATCACTGCTGCATTTACGGTATATGCACCGGCGGCGCTAGGTTGAGTATATGTTGTCCAACTTATTGTTGGATCTATAGTAGTTATAAAAGTCATCCATTCGGAATTGACAGGCAAAACCCAGCCGGAAGGGCAAACGCCTTAGTATATTTGCGCCTGTTCCGCCAGTTCCACCCCAAGCAGCAATAGTTTCAGTGTAGGTATAGCGCCTTCCACACTCATCTTTCGTGCAACCGCTGACAGCAGAACCTACAGTCGAACCATTATAGCCTGCTATTTTCACATTCTGCGCCAACCACCATTTATTATCGGGCATGTAAACTATTCTATACAATTCATTATCGCGCGTATCTTTTATCCATGCTTCCCAATTCTGTGCGCCGCTGCTGCGCAGCTGGCAAAGGTGCGTGCCGTCAATATATAAATCGCTGCCGGTATAAGCGCAAAAGACGCCTGGGCATTCTGTTTTATCAGTTAAAGTTACGGCAGCAATGGTTAAAGACGCCGCCGGCAATGTGTTTCCCGTCACTGTTTGGGCAGATCCATTGGCCGCTTTCAAAATAAACGGTGGCGTTCCCTTAAAAGTATAAGTGCCATTAGCCGCTGTTATACCCGGCGGGCAATCGGACACGTAAGCGCACCAGTTAAATTTGGTGTTCGTTGGAATGTTAGTAAGCGTTGCGGTAACCGTTGCGCTGTAACTGCCGGTAACGCCATTCAGCCAAAAACCTTTGTTGGTGCTTGCATCAAGGGTTGCCGTGCTTGCCGGCGATGAACTCACGGCGGGCGTTGCGGAAATTTCCGCGCGCGTCCATGTGTTGCCGGTTGTCGTATTGTCGGCATTCAGTTTTAAAAAATCAATCCACACCCAGACTTTGGCATTGTGCGTTTGTCCGGTTACGGCAGGAATACTGCTCCACGATACACGGAATTTTACCGTTGGTGAAGTGGTATAAGTGGCGCTAAGCATTTCAATGTTAATGTGACTTTGTGCGCTTGCGGCAACGTTTACAAACATTGCAAAAAGAAAGAAAATTTTTTTCATAACAATATAATTTAAAAGTTTAAAAATTTAAAAATTCAATACTGCAGCGTTCTTTTCGCAGTTTCGGAGGCGTTTTGCTTCTGTCAAACACAAACTTTTTCTTTTTACAAAACGCCTCTTCACTGCTATTATAATCCGCCTAAATCCGCGTAATCTAATCCAAACCTTCGCTACGATTTTTTATTCGCTGCCAAATTCATCGTTGCTATTTTATTTTCTGATAAAAAATACAACGTGAATTTTAATTTTATCGAATTTGAGGTACTGGTTTACCCATGCTAAGAATAAATTAAACCCAAAATGTCCATTAGGGACACCAATATGAAAGAGCGCAAGAATTTTCTAATGGACACCAATAGAAAAAGTTGTTAATAATATATTGATATATATGATTGTATATCGCATTAATTGCT
>JAIROQ010000096.1 GCA_031257455.1 Prevotellaceae bacterium
TCGGCAATGCGGCAAATGATACCGCCATTCTGTATGGCGGAAGTTGCAAACCTTCCAATGCGAAAGAATTGTTTGCGCAGCCCGATGTCGCCGGCGGCTTGATTGGCGGCGCATCACTCATGGCTGACGACTTTATCGCCATCGCAAAAGCTTATTAAAAATTTAAAGATTTAAAGATTTAAAGATTGGCTGTCGCCATTTTCAACTTTCAACTTTCAACTTTCAACTAAAAAACCCCGAAGGGGCGAAACATGGATAACCCCGGGCAAGTGCAGCCCCCACGCTACGCTCGGGGCAGGCTCCGCGGAACGCAGCCCGGGGATGCACGATGCTCCGCCCTGCACTCGCGCGGCGCACGGACTTTCCACGATGCACCGGCAGTATGCCGCGCGAAAGGCAGGGAGATGCGTTGTATCCCCGCGCTTACGCACAGAATTTCTATGGATGCGCGACATCCTGAACAAATTGAAAATTCCTTATGTCGTTTTGCCCGGCAACCATGATTGCCTTGGCAGCGAACTGTCTGTTTTCGGCGAAATATTCGGCGCTCTCAATTTTTCGTTCATAGCAGGAAAAACAAAATTCCTGTGCCTGAACACCAATGCGCTGGAATTTGACTGCTCAACCCCCGTGCCCGATTTCAGTTTTATCAAGCAGGCATTGTCCGAGCGGGTGAATGGGATATTAAAAGATGAATACTCACCGGATGCCACCTTTATAGATCATGGTCATGCCCGGCAGGCCTGTGCGGAAGCGATACGCTTGTACAATACCCGGCGTCCGCACTGTGCGCTGAATCCCAAGACGCCGGCGGAGGTTCATCAAGCCGCGTAGAGAAAATAAAAAATATACGATGAGCAATGAATAAAAATCAACAAATAAAATCAATTATTAACTGTCAACTTTTTTCAGGACGTGACAGGAAAATATTTCCGAGTGACCGTTCCCCGGGGGGAAGGGTTTAATTATTTTGTAATAGAAAACCATTGGTTCTGTAACAATGCTCCCTTATTTTTGCAGCCATTAACCCCAAACAAATCAAAAAATGAAAAAATATCGTGTTATTTTAGCGGCGGCGGCGCTGGTCGTCGTAATACCGCTCGTTGTTTTCACCCTCGACGTTCACTACAACAACCTGCATGTGGACTATCATAACCGCTATGCCGCCGATTCGGCGAAGATTGAAAACCGGATTTATACGATGTGGAATATCATCAGCGACAAGTATTCCATCAAAGAGGATTATTTTGAGGAGTTCCGCGAGATTGCCATCATTCACCGCGACGCGTTCAGCCGAAACGGGGTGGTGGCTCGTTGGATACATACCAATTTCCGGCAGTTAGACGCCTCCGTTTACCGGGAAGTGATGGCAAGCATCGAGTCGGAACGGCTGGCGATGGAAAATGCGCAAAACAGCATCCTCAACGTTTGCAAATTTCACAACGATTTGGTGACCAAACGCATTTCCTGCTGGTTTATCGCCGACAGAACGCCGCTCACATGGGACGTGATTTCGTCGCCCGAAACGGAAGAAATCATGCACACGCGCCGCGACGAGCGGACGATTGAAAGCCTGCGGAACAAATAGAACGCCATGCAGCATCTCATCCTCCTTTTTTCCCCGATAGCGGCTATCGTTATTTCTTATCTCTTTTTCAAAAAAATAAAAATACCGGAAAGCGTGATCGTCTTTATTGTCGGTATGGCGTTCAATTTCGGCATGTCCGAATGGATGAAGTCTGCCAGCATTACCGACACGGAATATCTGGGATACTATGCCGTCAGCGTGCAATATTACGAAGACTGGGACGAGTGGGTGGACGAAACGTGCACGGACGAAAATGGTCAGGAGTACGACTGTTCGCACAGCGTGTACCACGAAGCATGGTGGGCAATGGTGGACAACGGCAGACATTATCACCGTATCAAGCGGCGGGAATACAACGACATTGTCAAATACGTGCAGGGAACGCCGGTATTCAAAGAACTGAACCGCGATTATTACAGCAATGACGGGGACATGTATTATGTCAACATTCCGCTCGACCGGCTGGCCATTCCCGTCACCCGCACGCGGGAGTACCCGAACAAAATTATCCTTAACGAGTCGTTGTACCGTTACGAAGAGATTTCCGCCGCAGAGAAGGATTCGCTCGGGCTGTACGATTATCCGGAGATTGTGCATTACAGTCCGCGCCCCGTCCCTGCGTATCCGGCGAGCCTCCGCACGTACCAGGCCGCCGTGCAGGGAATGGATGATGACGACTTCACGCTCCCCATGGCTATTCTCAACGGACAATCCGGGGAGTACGGCCTGCGTACGTTTGTCTTCGTCTATCCCGGCAAGGAGCGCGAGATGGCGCGGAAGCAAATCGATTATCTTCAATTGGGCAACTTCAACGAGTTGCTCGTCATGCTGGGAACGCAGGGCAGTGAAATAACGTGGTGCGAAACCCATTCGTGGGAAGACGTCCCTCGACTGCGCACTGCCGTCAAACAGTGGTTCACCGTCAACAACCATACCGACAGCCTGCGGAATTTCCCCGCATGGTATGCCCTGCAAATCGGGGCGGGACTGTGGACAAAAAAAGACTACCGCGATTTCGATTATATCCGCATAAATTTTTCGCTCGCTCAGTTGGCAGGGTTGCTGGCCGCTCAAGTGGTGTTGCAGGCGCTGGCGTTTCTGTACATCCTCCTGTTCATCCGCGTGATCAAGAGAGCGCGGGAAAAATACAAGAGCGTGGACGAGGAAACGAGAAACAGGTTTCAGGCTTACCGCGCGGCGATAGACAAATTGATAAACGGGGAGAAACTGCTCCGCGAGGAATGGAAAATCGTTCGCGAAAACGAGGACGCTTACAAGGCGTATTGCGAGCGTGAGACAAAATTGAGAGATAACCGGAAAGAGGCAGTGAAAGGTTATACTGCCTATCTGGTCATGTGCGTACCCATACTGGCTCCTTTTATAATACCGGGCATAGTGATGATATCATCATTTCACGGTTTCCAACCCGTTTCGCTGCTTCTGATTATACCCTGTGCTGTCTGCCTGCTTGCCGTCCCGCTGTGGGTGGCAGGTATCGTTGTCATTAAGCAAATAGAACGTAAAGAAGGAAGGTAATGTGCTGATGTGTTAATGTGCTAATGTGCTAATGTGCTAATGTGACTAATTGGGCTGACGCGCCAGCAACTCATACCTCATAATTCATACCTCATACCTCATACCTCATACCTCGTACCTCAAGCCGTTATTCCTCGACTTCGCTCCGCTCCGCGTTAATTTTGAAACGACGAGCAAGGGAGTGGATTTAAAAATTAGCTTTCTTTTGAGAGATACGCGCTACTGTGGTAATCCGGGAAATGTTGCGTATATTTGTATGGTATAAATAATGACCAGCCATGAATACCGTTCACATGACCTGTCCTGTTCTTCACCTGCACTGTGCGGCGTGCGCCAAAACGGTGGAAGACGCCATCCGAAGCCAGCCGGGGGTGGTAAGTGCGGTGGTGAACCTTGCTTCGTCAAATGCTGTTATCGAATATTTTTCCGGAAATATCCCGCTGTCCCGCATCCGCGAGGCGGTACAGGCCAAGGGCTATGATTTGCTGACGGAAGATAATCGCTCCGAAACGGCCGGGAAAATACAGGCGGGCGAATACCGCAAGTTGAAACGCCGCACGGCGGGGGCGCTGCTGTTATCATTGCCGGTGGTTATCCTCAGCATGTTTTTTATGGACGTTCCTTTTGCGAATTTCTGGATGTGGGCGTTGGCTACGCCGGTTGTATTCGGGCCGGGCAGGCGTTTTTTCATTTGCGCGGAAAGGCAGTTGCGGCAAAGGACGGCAGGGATGGACACGCTGGTGGCGTTGAGTACCGGCATTGCCTACCTGTTCAGTGTATTCAACACGCTGTTTCCCGCTTTCTGGTTGGCGAGGGGCATCGCGCCGCATGTGTATTTTGAAACGGCATGCGTCATTATTACTTTTATTTTGTTGGGGCGTTGTCTGGAAGAAAAGGCGAAGAGCCGCACTTCCTCGTCCATAAAGAAGTTGATGGGGCTGCAACCCCAAACGGTTACATTAGTGCGGGGAGACGGGCAAATCGTGCAAACCGGCATGGAAGAGGTAACCGCCGGCGATATTATTCTGGTAAAACCCGGTGAAAAAATAGCGATGGACGGCATGGTTACAGAGGGTATTTCCTACGTGGACGAAAGTATGCTGAACGGCGAGCCGGCGCCGGTACTGAAACAGGCGCAGGCGAAAGTATATGCGGGAACGATTAACGGGAAAGGCAGTCTCCGCTTCAAGGCTGAAAAGGTGGGCGCGGACACGCTGCTGTCCCACATCATTCGGATGGTGGAGGAAGCGCAGGGCAGCAAGGCGCCGGTGCAAAAGCGTGTGGATAAAATCGCCGGCGTCTTTGTGCCGGCGGTCATCGGGATAGCGTGTACCGCCTTTGTGGCATGGCTGCTGTTTGACGGCGCCAATGGCGTTACACAGGGGTTGCTGGCATTCGTTACGGTGGTGATTATCGCCTGTCCCTGCGCATTGGGACTGGCTACGCCTACGGCTGTCATGGTCGGCATCGGCAAGGCGGCAGAGCAGGGCATCCTGATAAAAGACGCCGAAAGTCTGGAAGCAGCCATGAAGATTAATGCGGTGGCGCTTGACAAAACGGGTACCATCACCGAAGGCCGGCCGGCGGTAACAGCGGTATTGTGGGCGGATGACAATGCCCGCCTGCCGTCTGTCCTGCGCAGCCTCGAAGCGCAATCGGAGCATCCGCTGGCGGAAGCCGTAGCGCGGTATTTTGATAATGAACAACTGTGTGCGGTTACTTCTTTTGAAAGTCTTCCCGGAAAAGGCGTAAAGGGCATCGTGAACGGACAGACTTACTTTGCAGGCAACGCGCAGCTGCTGGCCGAAAACGGCATCCCGACCGGCGAACAACTTTCCGCTGCCGCAAAAACCTTTACGGCACAAGCCCGGACGGTCATCTGGTTTGCCGATGGAAAAAACGCCCTTGCTTTGATAGCCGTCAGCGACAGGGTCAAATCATCTTCGCGTGCCGCTGTCCGGCAACTGCAGCGGGAAGGCATTGCGGTGTACCTGCTTACGGGCGATAATGCCGCCACTGCCGCGGCGGTAGCCGCTGCGGTGGGGGTGGATGATTTTTTAGCCGGAGCGCTGCCGCAAGAAAAAGCGGCATTTATCCGGCAACTGCAAGCCGGCGGGAAAACGGTAGTCATGGCGGGTGACGGCATCAATGACAGCGCCGCCCTTGCACAGGCCGACATCGGCATGGCCATGGGACAGGGCAGCGACATGGCCATCGATGCAGCCAACATGACGATTGTGTCGTCCGATCTGTTGAAAATACCGGCAGCGATACGCCTGTCGAAGCGCACCGTACGTATTATCCGTCAAAACCTGTTCTGGGCATTTATTTACAACCTTACCGGTATCCCGGTAGCGGCAGGAGTACTTTATGCCGTCAATGGTTTCCTGCTTGACCCGATGCTCGCCGGCGGCGCCATGGCGCTAAGCAGCCTTAGCGTAGTGTGCAATAGTTTGCGGTTGCGGTGGGATTAGGGGATTTCTGATTTCTAATTTCTGATTTCTGATTTCTGATTGGCTAACGCGTCAGCCCAATTAATCACATTAGCACATTAGTCACATTAGCACATTAGCAAATTAGCACATCTGTAAATTTATTTTTCCGCTCACTGTTTTTTCCGTACCTTTGAAGAAATTTTAGAAAGATGATAACTACAGAACAACTGAAAAACCTCC
>JAIROQ010000062.1 GCA_031257455.1 Prevotellaceae bacterium
TACTAAAAATAAATGAAGCTCACGTCTATTGTGGACTACTATCCTTTTAGTACATTTGAAATTCACCATGTTTCAAATCGCCGAACTAAATCAGTTTTTACTATTAAAAAAGAACTTAAAGGTATTGCAAATATAGAACAATATTTTTTATCTGCAAATTTTTTTAGTTATGCGTGAAGCGAAATGCGTAAAGCGTGAGGCACGGAAAGCGTACTCTTCTAACTCCATTTTTGTATTTCTCAAAATCTTTATACCTTTCCCCTATAAATTTTGCCCCCAATTTTTATCCGTCTGTGTGTAAATTCAAAATTTTCATGTAAATTTGTAGCAAAATAAACGACTTAAATTAATTGAATTATGGCACGCCCGATTAAAGACACCCCTGTATTAAAAGGAAAAGATGCACGGCATTTCCAAGAAGCAATGGAAAATTTGAAGCCTGTATCAAAAGAACGATTGGAAGAAATCAGGAAATCGTATGAATTTCTTAAGAAAAGGACTGAATTTTATTTACCATGACGAATACCACTCACCTCGAAACCTTAAATTTTCGCCAAGTACAACTTCATGAAAATGCCATTATAAAGCCATTTGATAGCGAAGATGAAGATTTGAATGACTTTTTACTTCACGATGCAAAAAATTATTTGCAATCGTTGCTTGCAGTTACCTACCTGTTGCAAACAGAAGACGAAACGATAGCCTACTATTGCTTGTCCAACGACAGAATCACCAGAGACGATAAAGCAAAATCGGCATGGAATAGAGTGAACAGAGCCGTTGCCAATGAAAAACGCCGGAAGAGTTACCCTGCTATTAAAATAGGACGTTTGGCCGTGTCAAAAAAATATGCCCGTTTAGGTTTGGGAAAAATGATTATTGATACGGTAATAGAAATGTACACCGCCCTTAGGCAACAAGCAGGCTGCCGTTTTATCACGGTTGACGCATACCATAATGCAACGCATTTCTACGAGAAAAACGATTTTAAATACTTAACGGACGAAGATGATCACGACGAAACAAGAGCCATGTATCTTGATTTGAAAGCCTACCTTACGGTTCACCAAAACCATATAATTAATTAAGCGTTTCAACTTTTTTTAGTTGTAAGTTGTAAGTTATAAGTTATAAGTCGTAAGTCGCAACAAGCGTATTTTAGTTATGAGTTATGAGTTGCGACAAGTGCATTATTCATTATTCATTATTCACTATTCACTGTTTGAGGCGTCAGCCCCATTAGTCACATTAGCACATTAGTCACATTAGCACATTTCCACATCACCACATCATCACATCATCATTTTTTTTCGCATCTCCTATCCGGTAACCAGCATCAACGTATGGTTGCAATTTTGATAATGGTTATAGAGGAGTACTTTTTGGGGTTTGGCGGATTTGCCGGGTTTAAATACGGCGGGCGCGGGAAATGCGCCGGCAGCTATGGAATGAGCGGCTAATGCCAAAGCAAAGGCGCTGCTTGTGTGGTATTCGCCGCAAAGGTGTTTATAGGTGATAAGCCGGGTGTCCGGCGGGAAAAAATTATCGATAAGCCGGTGATAAACGGCGTCGTCACTTGGATTGCCGTTCATCCCCAACAGGACGGCGTCCAGTTGATGCACGGGCGTATGTTGTTCCGCCAAAAAACGGGCGATGAAATCTTCTCCGGGCGCGTAAAAAGTCCTGACTGCCGAAATTTTCACACTGTTTTTTCCGGCGGGCAAATGGCTTAGCAGGAAAAATCCCGCGCCTTCGCCGGTAACTACCTTTGCCGGCAGCAGGTTGTAATAATGCATGGAAAACTCGTCAATGCCGCCCACGAGCGCTTGTTTATGTTCCTTTTCGTGCAGCAGCATTAGTGCATCCAGCAGGGCGTTTTCAAATGACGCGCCGCGATGGCAATGGGTATTGTTGTAGGTTTGTATTTTCAATATGCGCGCCACCTGCGCCGCCACCGTATTGTGCAGTGAATTGATAAACGGAATGGACGACAGGCTTTGTTCGCCTGTTTCGATAATGGATTTCAGGAAAATTTCAAGGTCATTGACGCATGCCAGGCCGGTGCCTACGATGATAGCATCGGGTTGCAGCCCGCCGGCATTGTTGATGCACAACTGCGCCGCGCCAATCCCCAATTTCAGGATGCGCGACATGCGCCGCAGTTGCACCGGACTGATAAGTCCTCTGTAATCCGGTTCTATGGCAGGCAATATGGCCGCGCCCTCCGTTTGCAGTCCACACGAAAAATCATTTTCAAAAGTGCGCTGTGGGGAAATAAGTCCTGTGGATGTAAGATAGGCGTGCATATTACGGTCTTGAAAAAATTAAAGTGGCGTTGCTCCCCCCGAAGCCAAAGGAATTGGATAAAACATGATTGACAGGCACGTTTTCTTCCATTGTTGTTTGCGGCGTAAATGAGAGTTCGGGCATTTGCGCAGTGAAGCGCAAATTCGGGAACAGCAGGTTGTGCTGTATGGCCAGCATGGAAATGATAGCTTCTGCCGCGCCGGCAGCCGCTAAAGTATGTCCCGTATAACCTTTGGTGGAACTTACCGGCGGAATAGCTGTGCCGAAAACCGTTTCAATAGCGCGGCCTTCCGAGAGGTCGTTTATCCATGTACCTGTGCCGTGCGCATTGATATAATCAATGTCGGCGGCAAGCAGTCCTGCTGTTTCCAGCGCTTGCCTGATAGACAGTGTAGCGCCTTCGCCGTCCGGAGACGAAGCGGTTTGGTGATAGGCTTCATTGGTGTTTGTATAACCGCTTAACCGGCATAAAATATTTTCCGGTTTGGCTACAGCGGCGGATTCCAATACCAAGTAAGCTGCTCCTTCCCCTAACGAAATGCCGTTCCGGTGCGCGTCAAAAGGCATACAGCCGTCCGGCGATAAAATTTCCAAACTGTTAAAACCGTTTAAGGCAAACCGCGTCAAGGCGTCTGTGCCGCCGACAAGTACTTTGTCGGCCATGCCGGTTTTAATCATTCTGGCGCCGACAATAATTGCATTCGCCGAAGAAGAACAGGCGGTGCTCACCGTAGTAATATTATTTGAAATGCCGAAATGACGGGCGATTTTTTGCGCGGCATCGGCACAATCCAACAACGCTATATATTTACTTCCTGTCGTTCCTGTAAATATTGTATGGGCATTTTTTTCATGGAAACTCATCCCGCCCGTTGTGGTGGAAGATACCAGACTTATCCGTTGTTTGTCCACGCTGCTTTGCGACATCCGCATGGCTTCCTTTGCCGCTGTCAAACCCAGTAATGCGGTACGGGTATAGGTATCCCTGTCCGAATGTATATCCATGCGGTCGAGTAATTCCTCATCGCTGCATTTTACTTCCCCTGCCGGAATATGTTTTAATCTTGTATCGAATAACGTTATCGGGCTTATGCCCGACCGTTGTTCACGTAAAGCAAGCAGAGTTTCTTTGACTGAATTACCCAGCGCGGAAATCATTCCGGCGCCTGTAATATAAACCGCTGACATGGATTTATTATCCTTCACTTTTATGGCTCAAGATATAATCGGCCATCGCATTTACCGATTGCAGGGCGTCCCGGCGTTCTTTCGGGTCTTCTACCCGGATGCCGTATTGTTTTTCCAATAATAGGATTAATTCTAATGCGTCAATAGAGTCCAGCCCCAAGCCTTCTACGAAGAGCGGGGCTGCGGGGTCAATGTCGTTGGGAGTAAGGTCTTCGAGCAATAGCGCTTCTATGATTTGCGTTTTTAACTGTTCGACAAGTGCTGTTTTTTCCATAATATTTTTAAAAAAATTTTTACAAATCTATCCTTTTTCTTTTATTATACCAAATCGCCGCTCCGGTGCAGAGGCCGAAAAACAATAATGAAGCGGCACATTCCGGCAGTACGGACATCCCGTTTTCGTTCCGTACAAAGACGGCATAAAAACTTTCCAAACCCCAGTTCAGCGGCGAGACATGACTAATCAACCGCATGACGTGCGGCATGACAAATACCGGAATCCATACGCCGCCAATGGCCGCCATTATTACCACCGAAATGGATGCAAAAATAGCCGCCTGCTGATGCGTTACCGCAACTTTTCCAATCAGCACGCCGTAGCCAATCGCCGCCAGCGCGGAAGACGCGCATGTGAAGGACAGGGCGAAATAATCAATACCGAAATCCAAAGATGGCAAGCCCAAGTACGGGAAAACAAAAACGCCCAAAAGCATCAATGCCGCAAACTGTAAAACGCAAACCCCGAAATATACGGCGATTTTGCTGAATAAATAAAAAGCGTACGGGCAGGGCATAAGGCGTAAACGCGTGTAACTGCCGTCATCCCGTTCCTTGATAATATTTCCCGACAGGGAAATGGTGATAAAGAAAATGGCAAACATGCTCCATGCCGGCACATTGTGCTGCGTGGAATTGGGTATTTTATCGCGTTCTTTCAAGGATGCATATTGCTCGGTGAAGATAACCTGATTTCGCGCCAACTGTACATCGGCAACCGGTACGGGCGACAGGCGGTTTACTTCCGCTATAATTTCGTTGAAAATAAAATCCGATTCCGTGCGCACGGCATACTCCCGCAAGCTACTCATCAAGGTAGTGCGGAACGAACTTTTAATCGCCGGGTCAAAGTAAATAGCTATCTGCACCGAATCGGCAACAGACGATAGCGCCTTGCCGTTAAACGCGCCCGCGACATACCGCTTTACATTTTTCCGGATATGCAAAGTGGCCTGTTCCGGTACAATAATTCCAACCATGTAATCGCCTTTGGCTACCGCCATGACTAAGTTTTCTTTTGTAACCGGTTCGCCGTTGATGGTTTTCCGCACATCGAAAATACCCGATTGCGCTATTTGCTTTTCTATGGCTACGCCTAAGGAATCGGTGTCGCGGTTGAGCAGCAGCAGGGGAATGTGGCTTTCGTGTACCGCATGAAACGTACTATCCTGCAAATACGTCATGATTATTACCAGCAGCATGGGCATGAGAAACATCATGGCAAGGCCGGCCTTGTCGCGCACCAGCAGCAGAAAATCTTTGTAAACTAAAAATCGAAATTTGTTCATTTAATCACGCAGTTTTTTCCCGGTAAGTTGCAGGTATAACATTTCTAAAGAAGCGCAATCCGGCTGTTGCTTTATCATTTCAGGAGGATTTCCCTCGCACGCCACTTTGCCTTCATCAATAAAAGCTACGCGGGAACAAAGCATTTCCGCTTCTTCCATGTAATGCGAGGTGTAGATAATGGTTGTTCCTTGCCGGTTAATTTCGCGCAGGCTTTCGAGGATTACATTTTTTGACTGCACATCCACGCCGGCAGTAGGCTCGTCAAGGAACAATATTTCCGGCCGGTGCAGTATGCCGGCGATGAGGTTTACCCGGCGTTTCATTCCGCCCGAAAAATTTTTCAGGTAACGGTGTTTGCTTTGTTCCAAGCCGAACTGGAAAAGCAGTTCGTTTATACTGCTGTCTAAAACCGCACCGCGCAATCCGAAAATCCCACCGAAAAATTTCAGGTTTTCGTAAGCCGTAAGCATGGGATAAAGCGCTATTTCCTGCGGTACAAAACCAATAAGCGTTTTTATTTCCTTCCATTGCAGGGGAAGGGAATAGCCATGAATGTTTACTTCGCCTTCGTCAAAGGAACGCAGGCCGCACAGGATATTTATAAGGGTGGTTTTTCCTGCGCCGTTAGGCCCGAGCAGTCCGAATACCATTCCCTGCGCTATCGACAATGACAGGCCGTTTATTGCCGGGCAGGTATTTCCCCTGTACGTCTTTTTTAGATTTTTGATGACTATCGCTGCCTGCATGTTATTCGTGTTTTACGGTTTTTTTATATCCGTTTACGGTTTTGCGCAACAGGCGGAAAATAGTTTCTTCCATGCCGGCTATTTTCATCAGTTTATCGGCCAGTTCATCGTAGGTACAAATATCATCGCCGCGTTTTTTGAATTTGCGTCCTGCGGCGGCGGCAAATTCGCGCCACATGTCGCCGGCTTCCGTCATTCGGATAGCGTATTCCCTGCACTCGGGCTGCCGGAGAACACCGGCCGCTTCCTGCAAAAAAGCGGCGTACATAAACCGGAATCCTGCGCCGCCGGTGCCTATTTCTTCCAACATGCGTATCACCTGCGCCAAGTTTGAAGCCGCCCTGTAACTCCCAAACCGCTTTTCCCAGCGGCGCATTCTTTTTGCGAGCAAACGAATGCCCCGCACGCCGAAAAAGGGCAGGGGAATATCGAGCATCCGGCGGCAATTTAATTTTATGGCTTTAATCACCGCCCGCTGCAAATCCTGATTTTGCGTTTTTATACGGTCAATCCAATACATCTTGCCATAGGGGGGATACGTGCCTTTGGCATAGCGGCAGCGTTTCAAGTCTTCATAGCTGATAGTTTCTTTTTGCAGTATCACCGGGTCGCTCACCACATAGTTGCCGTTTTCCTTACCTGTTACGGCAATGTTGTGGGCATTGAAATGGAAACGGTATTCTTTGGGGAAATACGGCAGGTGGTAAACCCCGACCAGTACGCCTACCGGCAGTCCCTGCGCTATCAGGCAGTCTAAGGCCTGCATGGATTTATCTTTATTCAGGAACCGGCGGGTTTTTACTTTTATCCCTAAAAGGTTGGTTACCCTTGAAAATATTTGACCCGGCAAAGGGCGGAAAGAAGTAACCGCCATACCGTGCAGGGTAATAAAAGGCATGTGCGAAAAAAATAAACCCGAGCCAAGTCCCAAAACCATCGGTTCGCTTACTTTGATACCGTAAAAATTCAACAGATTTGACGTAACGCCGCTTTCGCAGTGCGCCGCCGGTTTATGCTCAAATGCTATCATACGCTTTTTAATTCCTCTTCCGTAATATGCATCGCATCGGCATATTTTTTCAGGATAGATGCATCTATTTGTGAAAACGCTTTTGCTTCCAGATGCTTTTTGATTGTTTTTTTCGGCAACCCCGTGTAGGCCGCCAGCATGGGAATGTCCAGCAAGCGCATTTTTATGTGGTAAGCCAGCGGGCTTTTTTTGCCGGCCAGCACTTCCTGCCGGATTGTTTCCGCTTCTTTTGAAATACATTCCCATGTTAATGACAACGCATCGTGTTTCGCCATGCAGCCCGCGCTAAGTACCTGCCGGTAATTTCCCTGTTCGTCCAAAGCATAATAAACATTACGAAGTGGAGTGTTTTCGAGGGATTGTCCTTCCTGCAACGCTTCTTCTATTTTCATAGTCTCAACAAACCGTTAATAGCGAATATCCATACGAAAAGCGGGCGCTTTCAGGAATCATTAAAAGTATTTTTTGCCCCTGCTTCAACAGTCCCGAATGTACCAGTTCTTCCAGCATGATGAAGTTGGAAGCCGATGCCACATTACCTACTCTCTGCAAATTCAAAAACCATTTTTCTTCAGGTATGGCAAATCCCATAGACGATAATTCTTCAGAAATTTTATCCTTGAAAAACATGGACGACAAATGCGGTAAGAACCAATCGATGTCTTCCGGCCGGAGATTTCTTTTTTGCACGGTTTCCATTAAAAACCGGCCGCCCAGTTTCACGATATGTTCGTCCAGCAGGCGCGTATCCTGTTTCAATGCAAATAGCGACCGGGAAAGCCATTCGGCTTCGGGAAACAGCGTCCAGCCAAGTAATACCCCCTGCGCATCCTTTTCCCCGCCGGCATACATGCACGTTTCTACCTCGTGGGCATACGAACAAATGTCTATCCATTCTATCTTCAAAGAACAGCCGGACGGGGCGGGCGCTTTTTGTAAAAGCAACGCTGCCGCGCCGTCTGACAGCATCCACCGCAAAAATTCTTTTTCAAATGCCAGCACCGGTTTTTTGTCCAATTCCTTTAACCGTTCCATTTCGACAATAAAGTTTCTGGCCAGCATCCATGCCGAAGGACGTTCGGATACTACGCATACCGCATTGTTTTTATCACCCGATAAAAGCGAAAGGTAGGCATATTTCAACGCCTGTATCCCGACACAGCACGAGCCGGCAAAAGAGACTACTTCGGCATTTTTCCCGCCCAGCAGGCCATGCACCATCACCCCGTGCGAGGGAACAAGCTGTTCCGGCGAAGCCGTGCCTGCCGCCAGCAACTCCATATCCGCTATGGAAAAACCCGGATGACATAATTTTCTAACGGCTTGCGCAGCCATCTGGACGCTCGTATGCGTTACATTACCGGCCTCGTCCAGGGCATAGTAACGTGTTTTTATTCCATTATTTTTCAATACAAGGCGTTTAGCGCGCGAGGGGATATCATCAATCATCCCCAAATATTTCTCCATGTCATTATTCGCGACCGGCCGGTTGGGGAAAAAAGTAGAAAACGCCGTAATGTAAATTTCTTTCATCCCGCAAAGATACAAAAAAAGTTAAGAGGTATGAGGTATGAAGTATGAGGTATGAGGTATGAGTTGCTGACGCGCCAGCCCAATTAGTCACATTAGCACATTAACATATTAGCACATTAGTTAGCCCCGAAGGGGCGAAACATGGATAACCCCGAGCAAGTGCAGCCCCCACGCTACGCTCGGGACAGGCTCCGCGGAACGCAGCTCGGGGACACGATGCCCAGCCTTGCACCTCGCGCGGCGCACGGGTTTACCACGATGCACCAACAGTACGCCGCGCGAAAAGCAGGGCGGAGCATGTGGTGCTACTCAAGGTAGGAAAAATTTACAGATTTACGGATTTACAGATTTACAGATTTGGCTGACGCCAGTGCGCTTGCCGCGACTTACGACTTACAACTAAATTGCATTTTCAACTTTCAACTCTCCACTTTCCACTTTCCACTCTCCACTCTCCACTCTCCACTCTCCACTTTCAATTATCAATTAAGTCGTCATTTCGACCGGAGCGCGCGAAGAATGAGCGCGCGGAGCGGAGAAATCTACTCCAAAACGCAGGCCGTTTACGGTCGTCACGTCAGGGACGGAATGTTGGTAGAAAATGGGGTTCACATCCATCATCGCCCGTCCCGTCAGGGATGGAATGTGCTGCTACTGACGGTTGCTCGTGTCGAAAGTCCCGCCAAGCCCTCGCGGACGGTTCCGGTAGCTACCGGAAGTCCCGCCAAGCCCTCGGGGATGGTTCCGGTAGCTACCGAAAGTCCCGCCAAGCCCTCGCGGACGGTTCCGGTAGCTACCGGAAGTCCCGCCGAGCCCTCGGGGACGGTTCCGGTAGCTACCGGAAGTCCCGCCGAGCCCTCGGGGACGGTTCCGGTAGCTACCGAAAGTACGCCGGAGCCATCGGGGACGGTTGCCGCATTAGGAATTAAGAATTAGGAGTTAGGAATTAGGAATTGTGCGCTTGCCGCAACTAACCATTAACCATTAACCACTAACCACTATTAACTTTTCCACCGCCGCCCATAATAACTGTACCCATTGTGCGCCGTGCGGGTTTGTTGTTATATGCAGCAAGAACAGTTGTATTTTC
>JAIROQ010000074.1 GCA_031257455.1 Prevotellaceae bacterium
GAATAAAAGCGGTCAAAATGTTTTAAGGAGCATGGAATATGTTGCAAAGGTAAAAAACTTTTTTAATTCAGCCAAATAGGACAAAGTTTAAAAATAAAAAATGAAAGTAATACATTGGCGGAGGGCTTTAACACATGCCGTATTCTGCCATTGCTTGAAAAATCCAACTATTTTACCTACTTTTGTGGACTGTTAGCAAAAAAATGACGTCTAATTTATGGAGAACTATCTTCAAAATCCTGCTCCCAGCGAGCAAAGTGAAAATCCAACCGGGGAACCGGCTATTGCGTTTAATCCCGAACAGCAAGTTGTAGAATCGCCGCCAGCGGCTTCGCCCAATGAATTGCCGCCGGAACCGGACAGGCAATATGCGGGACTGTCGCGTAAAGAATTATTGAATATTTTTCAGGAACTGCTTGCATCGCCTACTGCCGAAGCGGCCGACACATTGCGCCGCGAAGCCGAATTGATAAAAGCTTTGTTCTATAAATTATTGTTGCAGGAGCGTAAAAGCCATGAACCGCAAGGAGACGAAGCGCCTGCCGGAACAGAACCGGTAGCCGATGAACTGGAAACGACGTTCAAGCAATTGTATAATGAATACAAGCAAAAACGCGCCGTCCATAATCAGCAGGCCGAGCAGGAGAAGGAAGAGAACCTGTCAAAAAAGCTGGCGATTATCGAAGAGTTGAAAAAGTTGCTGGAAAAACAGGAAGACCTGAACCAGACTTTTCCGGCATTCCGCGCACTACAGCAGCATTGGCGCGAAACAGGCCCGGTGCCGGTCTCGCGCACCAAAGATGTTTGGGACACGTACCAATATAATGTGGAGCGGTTTTACGATTACGTAAAAATAAATAATGAATTGCGCGATTTGGACTTGAAGAAAAACATGGAAGCCAAAACGGTCCTGTGTGAAAAAGCCGAAGAGCTACTCTTGGAACCCAATATTATCAATGCCTTTAGCAAATTGCAGCGTTTCCATGAACAATGGCGCGAAATAGGCCCGGTGGCGCGCGAATTGCGCGAACAGATATGGGAACGTTTCAAAAACGCCACCACAGCCATAAACAAAAAACATCAGGAATATTTCGATCGTCAAAAAGAAGAACAACTGAAAAACCTCGCGGCGAAGCAAGCCTTGTGCGAACAGGCCGAAGAGCTTGCCAATACGGAGATAAAAGACAACAACGAATGGAACAACGTATCGAAAAAACTGGAAAAACTGCAACAGGTTTGGAAAACCATCGGCTTTGCTACCAGAAAAGACAATACCAAAGTATATGAACAATTCCGCGCGGCATGTGATAAATTCTACACGGCCAAACGGGAATTTTACGGCTCTTTCAAGGACGAGATGCATAACAACCTGCAATTGAAAATCGCCTTGTGCGAACAGGCCGAAGCCCTGAAAGAAAGTGATGACTGGAAAAAAACAACCGATAAATTTATCAGCCTGCAAAAGCAATGGAAAGAAATCGGGCCGGTAACGCGCAAGCTGTCCGATGCGACATGGAATCGTTTCCGCTCGGCGTGCGACTATTTTTTCAGCCGTAAACAAAAACATTTTTCAACCGTAGATGCGCAATATGACGAGAATCTGCGCCGGAAGGAAGCAATTATAAACGATATTGAATCGTTTGTTCCGGGCAATGACGTCACGGGAAATCTGGACGCTTTGAAAGAATTTCAACGCCGCTGGACGGAAGTTGGTTTTGTGCCGATGAAAGAAAAGGAACGCATACAAAACGCTTACCGCGCCGCCATAGACAAGCATTTTTCCTCTTTGCACATCAGCGATACGGATAAAAGAATTATCCGCTTCAAACAGCGTATCGAAGACATGCAGCAGTCGAGTAAATCCGGCCGCTTCATTCGTTCGGAGCGCGAAAAATTAGTGCAAAAGCTCCGCCAGTTGGAATCGGATGTCGCTTTGTGGGAAAACAATATCGGCTTCTTTGCCAAATCGAAAAATGCCGAAACCCTGATGGCCGATGTGAATAAAAAAATAGCGGCGGCAAAAGAAGAAATCAACACAGTGGAAACAAAAATAAAATTGATAGACCAGCAATATGAATAAAAATACACTTATCGGAATTGTTCTTATCGGCATTATTTTAATAGGCTTTAGCATTTATTCGTCCCATGAGCAGCGGAAATTGCAGGAAGCGCAGTTAGAACAATTAAAGGAACGGCAACGGATACAGCGCGAACAGGATTCTATCCGCCGCGCCAACTGGCCGGACAGTATTGTGCCCGCTGCCGCGCCCGCCGCCACGCTTGCACCTGCCCAACCGGTGATTGATGAAAGTTACGGCAGTGCATTAGTCCTTGCAGGGGAAGGCGAACAAGCGTTTATCACGATTGAAAACGATTTGCTGGGGGTTACGTTCAGCAATAAAGGCGGACAGGTGTATGCCGTGCAAATGAAGAATTACCGCACCCATGATAGCTTGCCGGTGGTCTTGTTTGCCGGCGAAAACAATCAATTGTCGCTAAATTTTTTCACGACTAAAAATATTTCCACTTCCCTGTTTTACTTTACGCCGGTGGATGTTCCGGCAGTTACGCAACTGACGGAAACCGACTCTGTCGCCCGCCTGGCCTACCGGTTGCAAACAGCGGAAGACGCTTCCATTGACTATATATATACATTGCGCTACGGCAGCTATAAAGTAGATTTGGATATCCGGTTCAACGGCATGAATGCGCACATTCCGCAAAATGTAACAACGGTTGACTTGAGTTGGTCGGCTACGTTGTTGCGGCAGGAAAAAGATTTTGCCGGCGAAGCCAACCAGTCCACAGTGGCGTATAAATATCCCGGCGATAGCGATATTGATGAATTGGGCGAACGGAATGACGCCAACGATAAAAAAATTCCCGCGCAAGTGGAATGGATTGCTTTCAAACAACAATTCTTTTCCTCGATTTTAATAGCGCCCGCGCACTTTAACAATGCCTCGGTATCGTACCGGAAGAATACGCAGGGAAATGACCATCGCGAGTTGATGCATTGCAATGCATTCGTGCAGTTCCCCTACAACGGCGCAGCCGAAACGACTATCCCGTTGCAGTTTTATTTTGGCCCGAACCACTACAAAACATTACAATCGTATGGCCGCGATTTGGAAGAATTAGTGCCGCTGGGCGGCTGGATTATCCGGCCTATCAACCGCTGGATAATTATTCCGACCTTTGATTTCCTGAGCGGGTTTATCGGTAATTACGGCATCATTATTCTGTTGCTGACTATTTTTATTAAAGTTATTTTAGCGCCGTTCTCGCAGAAATCAATAGTGTCCAGCGCAAAGATGAAGTTGCTCAAACCGGATATCGACAAGATAAACGCAAAATACCCGAAGCGGGAAGACGCCATGAAAAAGCAACAGGAAGTAATGGCGCTTTACAAACGTACCGGCGTAAGCATGATGGGCGGCTGCCTGCCGATGTTGTTGCAGATGCCGATTTTGTTTGCCATGTTCCGTTTCTTCCCTGCATCGTTTGAGTTGCGGCAAGAGGGTTTCCTGTGGGCGGATGATTTTAGCACCTACGATTCTATTCTGAATTTGCCATTTTCTATTCCGATGTATGGCGACCACGTGAGCTTGTTTGCCTTGCTCATGGCGGTGTCCACGTACTTTTATTCAAAGATGATGATGTCGCAGACGCCGCAAACAGGACAGCCCGGCATGAAATTCATGCAGCTTTATTTTATGCCTGTATTCTTGCTGGTGTTGTGCAACAACTTCTCCAGCGGATTGAGTTATTATTATATGCTGTCGAATTTTATTACCATGATACAAACATGGGCTATTCGCAAATTTTTCATCAACGAAGAAAAGATGTTGGCGAAGATGCGTGCACGCGCCGCACAACCGCAAAAGAAATCAAAATTCCAGCAACGGCTGGAAGAAATGCAACGGCGGCAAATGCAACAACAGCGAAGAAAATAGAAACTTAAATTATCATATCATGAAAAATTTTATCGCTTTACTCATTACAGGTTTTTCATTTGCCACGCCTTGTTTTTCCCAGACTTCCGTTTGGGAAATCAGTAAAAACGGAAAGACGCTTTATTTGGGCGGCAGCGTCCACATTTTACGCAATGAAGATTTTCCGTTGCCCAAAGAGTATGATGCCGCTTTTGAAAAAGCACAGCTCATCGTATTTGAAGCCGACATTGAACAAATTTCAGCGCCGGAAATTCTACAAACAATAAATGCAAAATCCATATTGCCCGGCGACCAGACACTTCAATCAATATTGGATAAAAGCACCTATGAGCAATTGGAAGCCGTGTGTACAAAATTGTCATTACCCATAGAAAAATTACAAAAAATTAAACCGGCCATGCTATTAAACAGCTTGCTGGCGCTGCAGATACAGCAATTGGGTTTTACGGTGCAGGGCGTGGACGTCTATTATTTTTCAAAAGCCAAAGAAGCAGGAAAGGAAACCGGATTTTTGGAAACACTCGACCGGCAAATAGCTATCCTTACCGGGTTAGGCGAGGGGTACGAAAATGAGTACGTACAGTATTCGCTGGAAGAATTAAAAAAGACGGAGGAAGATATGCCCATACTTATTTCTTCATGGAGAAAAGGCGTTTTTGACGAATTATTACCGGATATGCTGTTGTCAAAAGAAAAATTCCCGACAGGGTATCACGCGCTGTTTACGGACAGGAATAATGACTGGATACCTAAAATTGAAAATTACCTGCTCGGCGATAAAGTGGCATTTGTCATCGTAGGTCTGGCACATTTGCATGGTTCGGACGGCTTGCTGGAACTCTTGAAAAATAAAGGATACGAAGTAAAGCAAGTAAAATGAACGGCTGTGTAAAAATACATAGTCCCTATTTTTAAGTTCTGTGGCTATTACACAAAATATACAAATCATAAAAAACACTTTGCCTCCGCACACCGCACTGGTGGCTGTATCGAAGACGCAACCGGTGGAAGTCATCAGGGAAGCATACGCGGCGGGACAGCGGGCTTTTGGCGAGAGCCGTCCGCAAGCCCTGCGGGACAAAGCGCCGAAGTTGCCGGCAGATATTGAATGGCATTTCATCGGGCATTTGCAGCGCAATAAAATTAAATTAGTGGTGGGACTGGCGCACACCATCCATTCTGCCGACAGCGAAAAACTGTTGGTGGAACTTAATGAGGAAGCCGGAAGGCAGCAATGTATCCAACGCTGTTTGTTGCAGGTGCGCGTGGCGCAGGAAGAAACAAAATACGGCTTCACGCCTGCCGGATTATGCGCGTTAGCGGCGACCGGTTTCTTTGCTCAATTGCCCTGCTTACAAATTGCCGGATTAATGGGCATGGCCACCTTGACGAATGATACGGAACAAATCCGCCGCGAATTTCGCACTTTAAAAAAAGTATATACGGAACTTAAACAAACGTATTTTCCCACCGATGCCGCTTTCTGCGAATTGTCGATGGGCATGTCAAACGACTACGCCATAGCCGTAGCGGAAGGAAGCACGATAGTGCGAATAGGCAGCGCCATCTTTGAGAATTAAGAATTAAGAATTAGGAATTAAGAATTAGGCTGGCGCCGGTGCGCTTGTCGCGACTTACAACTTACGACTAAAAATGACTTACGACTAAAAAATGACTAAATTCTATATCGAAACATACGGTTGCCAGATGAACGCCAACGACAGCGAAGTAGTGGCGGCTATCATGCAGGACGCAGGCTTTACGCTGACGGACGACCGGCAGGAAGCCGATGTGCTTTTCATCAACACCTGTTCCATTCGCGACAATGCAGAGCAGCGCGTATGGGGACGGTTGGATGTGTTTCGTTTGCTGAAACAGCAAAAACCGTCTGTGATTGTGAGCGTGCTTGGCTGTATGGCGGAACGCCTGAAAGACGCATTGCTCGAAAACGGCACGGTCGATGTAGTGGCCGGCCCTGATGCTTACCGTTCCTTGCCGCAGCTGGTGCGTGCGGCGGAAAGCGGGCAGAAAGGCATTAACACTTTACTTTCGCGTGAAGAAACCTATGCCGACATCTCGCCGGTGCGCATGGATAAAAACGGCGTTACGGCGTTTGTGTCCATTATGCGCGGTTGCAACAATATGTGCGCTTATTGCGTAGTGCCTTATACGCGCGGTGCGGAACGCAGCCGTCCGGCGCAGACCATCATCGAGGAAGTGCGCGAACTGCTGAAAAACGGCTACAAGGAAGTAACCCTGTTGGGACAAAACGTTAATTCGTATGCATGGAAAAGCGCCGATGACCCTTCCAAGACCATTGATTTTGCAAAGCTGCTGGAATTGGTGGCTTTGTTAGACCCTGCTTTGCGCGTGCGTTTTTCTACTTCGCATCCGAAAGATATGAGCAATGCCGTGCTTTACACGATGGCGATGTATCCCAATGTTTGCAATCATATTCATTTGCCGGTGCAGTCGGGCAGCACGCGGCTGTTGCAAGTGATGAACCGCGGCTATTGGCGCGAAAGTTATTTGGAACGCATTGCCAAAATACGCGAAATCATTCCCGAGTGCGCTATTTCTACCGATATTATTGCCGGTTTTTGCAGCGAAACCGAAGACGACCATGCGCAAACATTATCGTTAATGCGCGAAGTAGGCTATGATGCGGCGTTCATGTTCAAATATTCCGAACGGCCGAATACCAAAGCCGCCCGCCACTTTCCGGATGACGTGCCGGACGAGATAAAAACAAAACGGCTCAATGAAATCATTGCACTGCAAAACCGGCTGTCGCTGGAAAGCAACCGGCGTGATACAGGCAAAACTTTTGAAGTCTTGGCGGAAGGCCTTTCCAAACGCTCTGCCGATGCGCTTTCCGGACGTACGGCGCACAATAAAGTAGTGGTTTTTCCCAAAGCGCATTTCAAGGCCGGCGACTATGTAAACGTGAAAATCACGCAATGCTCCTCCGCTACATTGATAGGCGAGCCGGTATAAATTTCTGATTTCTGATTGGCTGACGCGCCAGCAACTCTTAACTTTTAGTTTTTAACTTTTAGTTCTTAACTCTCACCATTTCCACGTCAAACAACAGCGCCGACAGCGGCGGCACCAATCCTACGGCTGCGTTGCCGAAGCCTTGTGATGCGGGGAAAATCAATTCTGCTTTTTCACCGGTTTTCATACCCATTAGACCGTTGTCCAATCCGGGAATATATTGCCCGATGCCGACAATGCCCCGTCCGTTATCTATCCGTGAAACGAAGCCCAGCGTATCCCTGTTGGTGTCGAATACTGTTCCTTTGCCCCTTGAAAACACATATGCGATATAGTAAAACCTGACCGAGTCGCCGGCTGCTGCTTCCGGTGCATTGCCGGGCGTTTTAATCAAGCGGTACGAGCCATTGTGGGCAACCATCCGGATGGAAGTATCGGCAGTCATTTGCGCCGATATATAACTGTTGATGGCCTCTTCCTGATTTGATACGGCCAGGCGTTCCACTTCCGATGTGCAAGCGCAAAGGGAACATAAAATAAACAGGATGACGGATTTTTTCATTTTACTTCCAATACTTCTATATCATATTCCAAAATGCTTCGTTGCGGTACTTGGCGGCCATCGCCATACAATCCATAGGCCATTGACGGCGGAAAAATATAACGCGCCAGCGTACCTTTTTGCAGCGATTTTGCGACCTGATGCAATCCCGAAATAGCGGTCGTCTGGCCGGGAATAAATGTCAAAATGCTGTCTTTGTAACATACCGCGCCATTGAGCAACCGGATAGTCATACGCAGGGTCAGCGTTGAACCGTCCACAGCCATCCGCCCTGCGCCCTGTTTGGTAATCATACCGTAATAGCCATCGGCATATCGCTGCATGGGCAGTTGCTTTTCCTTGATATAGGCTTCTATTTGTTCAATGTCTTTTTCCACCATTTTGCGGTTAAGGTCTATCATGGCATTTTTCTCCGTCCGGGTTATTTCCACCGGCTTTAACCCATTGCGCGATGTGTTGTGATGACAGGCAACCAAACAACAGGCCAATAAAAAATATATTTTACACAGCGGCCAGTTCATCTTTATATTGTTTTATGGATTGAAGAAAGTTTGCAACGGCTTCCTCTACCGTCAGGCGGGAGATACCCCCTGCAGCATTAAGGTGTCCGCCGCCGTCAAAATGCCGGCGGGCAAATTCATTGACTGAAAACCGGCCGCGCGAACGGAAAGAAATGCGGATGTTTTCCTGGTTCTCCGACATAAAAACGGAAAATACAATATCTTTTATTTGCAGCGGATAATTTACAAACCCTTCCGTATCGCCGGGTTGAAAGTGGAATGAAGCTATTTCTTCTTTTGTCAGCGCGATGTATGCCGTGCGATATTCCGGCAGTACCACCATTTTGTTCAACGCATATCCCAGCAACCGCATACGGTTATCCGAATAACTGTTGTACACGGCGCTGTATATTTTGTCCTTGTCAATGCCGTATTGAAGCAATTCCGCAATGATGTAGAAAACTTCAGGACGCGAACAGTTGTGCCGGAAACCGTTGGTATCAGTCATTATGCCGGTATAAATGGATTCGGCAATCGTTCTGTCCAGATGCGGCAGCAAATCCAAATCTTTAATTAAATGATAAAGCGTTTCCGCAGACGAACAGGCGCCCGGGTCGGAAAAGGCAATGGTAAAATCTTTCAGTTCCGGTTGCAGATGATGGTCTATCATCACGCGCGGCGCGGACAGGGTGTCAATAAATTTGCCCAGCGCATCCATCCGCGAAAGGGCATTCAAATCGACACAGAACAGCAAATCGGCTTCGGACAGCAGTTGCTTGGGCAGGGCATGTCCATGTTTATAAATCAGGATATCTTTCACGCCCTCCATCCAGTGCAAAAATTCAGGAAAGGGATTTGGTACGATAATCGTTGTATCTATTTCCAGCCTCTTTAGCGCCTGCGCCAGCGCAAGGCTCGTGCCGATAGCATCGCCGTCCGGGTTGTGATGTGTGACCACCGCCGCGCGTTTGGCAGTTTGCAACAACGCACGAAATTTTTCTACATTCTCCGGCGCAAAATAAGATACAGGCATTATAAGCTACGTTCTATTGTTTATGACTCGCAAAGGTACAAAAAAAAATGTGATGATGTGGTGATGTGGTTCACCACACAAAAACACAGCCGCCCACACTCACATGCGGGCGGCGGCGTTCGTTCTTTATACTGTTAAATCATTACTTCACGCACCTTACCTGCATACCTATAGAAAGACCAGCAAGCGTCACAGCCATGGCGGGAGGGAGTACTATCATTCCTAAGTTAACGCCAGACGTGTAGTATAAGTGCCATGCTTCCGGGAGTAGTATTCCGAAATCTTCATCTTCATATTGGGTTGATGTCCAATAAGCAGCCTCGTTAGTAAAAGAACTCACAGTACCATATTGCACAACACCACCAAGTCCCCATTCGGCTATCAGTTCGGAGTAATCTGTATATCCGCCAATATCCATTGCATCATCAAAAGTTGGTATGCGCCATGGTGACGGGCACAAGGTGTTTGCATTCTGAATAACATACGACCAGTTATAATAGTACCATGTCTTTCCACTCTCAGTATAGCTGCGGCAATCGGGAGTAGTAACATCGCTCACGTTAAAGTCGCCTTTATTACATTCAGGTATATGAATGGCATCGCTCCATGTTTGGTTGCCGAACGTCCAAGTCTGGGTAGAAGCGGCATAAGTGGGGGTAACGAATATATCCTGTGCTGCATCCTGTGTTACATCCACTGTCCGGCTTAGCGTGCCGGAAGAAATGGTTACGGTAGCGGAGCGGGTTACGGTAGCGGGGTTTTCTTCTACGTTTACCGTTACCGTGCCGTTGCCGGTAGCAGAGGCGGGCGACAGCGAAAGCCATGTGGCATTGGCGTCCTTCGCCACCGTCCATTCGCCGTTACTTGTTACGCCTATCGTGTAGGTGTCGGCTGTTGCCGTAGCGTCAATGGCCGTTTTATCTACCTCCAGCGTCAGGGCTGCTGCCGCCTGTGTTACGTTCACTGTCCGGCTCAGCGTGCCGGCAGCGATGGTTATGGTGGCGGCGCGGGATATGGCCGCCGGGTTTTCCGTTACGCTCACCGTTACCGTGCCGTTGCCGGTAGCAGAGGCAGGCGACAGCGAAACCCATGTAGCATTGGCGTCCTTCGTAGCCGTCCATGCAAGGTTGCTCGTTACGGCAATGGAATAGTTGCCGGCGGTAAGGGCGGCGTCAATGGCGGTCTTGTCCACATTCAGTCCCGGCGCGGCGGCCGCCTGTGTTACGTCCACTGTCCGGCTTAGCGTGCCGGAAGAAATGGTTACGGTAGCGGAGCGGGTCACGGTAGCAGGATTTGCTACTACGTTTACCGTTACCGTGCCGTTACCGGTAGCGGAGGCGGGCGATAGCGAGAGCCACGTAGCATTGGCGTCCTTCGCAGCCGTCCATGCGGCGTTGCCTGTTACGGCAATGGAATAGCTGCCGGCGGTAGCGACAGCGGAAATTTCTGCCGGTTGTACCGACAGTGTCGTTTCGAGCGTTGGCTCGTCATTTTTGTTGCATCCGGCAAATACTGCTGCCGCTGCAATCACCATAAGAGATACATGTTTTTTCATTGTTTAATTGTTTAGTTGTTGAGTTGTTTATTTGTTTATTTGTTTATTTGTTGAGTTGTTGAACTGTTGAACTGTTGAACTGTTGAATTGTTGATTTGTTGAGTTGTTGAATTGTTGATTTGTTTAACTGTTTAACTGTTGATTTGGCTCCGGCGTCAGCACTGCCAACTGCCAACTGCCAACTGCCCACTGCCCACTGCCCACTGCCCACTGCCTACTGCCCACTGCCAACTAAAAACTGCCACTACGGAATCAACGCGCTCCAGATATCGCTCCAGGGGCCTTTTTTTCCGGTAGTATTTTCCCAGCGTACGGCATACCAGAAGGTTTTCCCGCGGTCTTCTTCTTCAAATTCTATAATCAGCGGGGTATCGGTGCCGAAGTAGGAGAGGGGCAGTTCGTGCACATTGGCGGGTTTTTCGCCGCCGATACGGCCGGCCAGTTCCATGCCATGCTGTCCTTCGGGTTTGGCTTTCGAGGTTTCCTCGCCGCCGAAGTCAAAATGCAGATGCCGGATAAGCTCCAGAATCACCTTCACCCAGGGGAAGGTAGTGGCCACCGGCGCGGCATCGCGCGTGGTTTTGTGAATAGGCAGGCCGAGACTTTCCCGGTCGGAGTCCGTCACCCGGTGATTGCGGGCGAGGTATTCCCCGTTGGCCTGCCGGACTTCTTTTTCCAGCGCATTTCGCGCGGTGTTTTTTTCCAGTACCGCCACTTTCGTGCGCGTGTTCGGCGCATCGGCGATACCGAGTTTGGTCCTGAACGTATTCAGCAGCGCCGTTAATTTTGCGTGCTCCTCTGCCGGGAATTCTATCCGCGGCAGGATACTGGCCAAAATGGCTAAGAAATTAACAACCCAGTTCAGGAAGGCGTTGTCATTTTTTGGAAGAAAATCTCGATTGTTCATAGTTTTCTTTTTTTTTAGTTAATAATAAAGATTAATTGTTATATATAGGATAAAAAAGTTTCGGGACAGACGCTGAAAGTTTCGGGACAGACGCTGAAGGTTTCGGGACAGACGCTGAAGGTTTCGGGACAGACGCTGAAGGTTTCAGGACAGACGCTGAAAGTCTCAGGACAGACGCTGAAGGTTTCGGGACAGACGCTGAAGGTTTCGGGACAGACGCTGAAAGTCTCGGGACAGACGCTGAAAGTCTCCCGACATCCCCAAAAGTTTCCGTAACAGTTATGGAAACAGCCGGATATTTTCCCGTTCCGTTTGTCGGAAAAGTTGTACTGTATATAAAGGTATAAAAAGCGGGCGCGGAAAGCGTCACTGTTTGCGTACAGGTCACCCTTCCGTATCCCTTGCAGGACAAGGGTTTCAGGACACGTAACGCTGCAACTAACTGATAGCCAAAAAGTTGGGGGGGGGTGAACTTATCTACCAAAAAATTTTGGAAGAACGAACCGTCCGCCGCGCCGCGCGCAGGGGCGGCGTAGGAGAGGAAACGGCTATGGAGGTTTGCGTTCATTATTTTGCTAAATTGCGGATGCAAAGGTACGGGGGTTTTTGAATGTGTGCAATACCACATTTGTGGTATTTTT
>JAIROQ010000090.1 GCA_031257455.1 Prevotellaceae bacterium
TGTTTTTGCGACTGGAAGAGTAATGTCGGGGCAGCATCATCATCGTCCCATGTATAAACTTTGAAATAACGGCCGCTATTTTCCGGCAAATCCAATGTCTCCCTGTTGCAGGCAACTAAGAAATCGTCAGCCGTGAAAGCAATATCGCTTAATACCGGCGAACCGCCTGTAACGCCTGTCAAGTCCAGTTCCTTTATCTTTGCGCCGGAGGCCGCATCCACCACGAGTATTTTAGGCTCGTTGGTGAGCACATACAATTTTTCATTGCGGTACAGCGCCCGTTTAATAGTCGCGCCCTGTAACCAGTCAGGATTTTGATTGCTCAACGCTTCTTCAAAATCGTACTGATTCACTGCCGTGATACCGGCGTCCTGTACCGGATCCGGGTAATCGACATAGGCCGTTCCCTCAGCCGACAGGTTTTTATTTTTGACAAATACCTTTGCATAGGCCGGCTTTCCGGCTTCTACCGTTACCTCCACCGTTTTGGGGTCGTAGTCGCTGCCGGCAGGCGTCACGGTTACCTGATAACTTCCAGGGGTCAAATCGTAAAAGGCAAAGATACCGTTGTACCACGTATCAGTGGTATAAGTTCCGATTGTAGTTTGCCCGGCGGCGTCTTTGAGGGTTACCGTAGCGCCGTTCAGCGGCAGGTACTGGTCATGACTGCCGGCTACATATTTAAAATTAGGTTCATTGAGGATAGTTACCCGTTCGTTTTCGCTCTTTACAAACCCGCCGATAACGCCTTTGTTTGGCATATCGCGGGTGAAATAAGCATGGTAAAAACGGAAGAAACTGTAGGCTTCCAACTTGCAATAGTCGTCATTGCAGAGGCGGTGCGTTTCCGGCGCATAGTCATGGAACGAACCTTCCGACAAAAAGCCGGGAACGGTCAACGGTTTCAATACGCCAAGATAAGGGGCGCCGGTACCATAGAAATCATAATCGCCCCGCAGCATGGGATTTGCACTTGTCCATACGGTCAGTTGATTGGTGATTTGAATAGGCGCCGATGCTTGCGCCATCTCTAAACTGCCGGGAACATCCGCCCGGCCGTCATTGCCCCTGAACAGCAGCAATAAATAATTGGTCGTCGTATTCAGTGCATTGCTGTGAATGGACAGGAAAGCGTCCGCATTGCTGGCATTGGCTTCAGCGGCGATTTGCGAAAGGTTGCGGTCGTCTGCGGTTGTATTGGTTGTCCGCGACATAAATACGGTAGCGCCTGCGGCTTGCAACATATCGCGCAAGGCAAGCCCTTTCGACAAATTGGATTTTGATTCCCAATAGCCCTCCGGATGTTTCCATGTTTCGGGTACGGGAATAGTCCATACGCTACGGTCGTCACCATCGTAGCCGCCATGCCCCGGGTTAATATATATTTTCAGACCGGTTAAATCCGTAGAAAAAAGCGGCAAGCTCGTTAAAAAAGCCAGCAAAATAAAAAGTAGTTTTTTCATAATTCGTTCCTCCGGTTATTTAATGGTAATGTCAAGCAAGTAAATTTCGCCTTCATTGGAGTTGAAAGCAATGCGTTTCCCGTCAGGGGAAGCAGCCGGATAGAGGGCGATTTTCACCTGCGGGGTCGCCAGCGTTTGCCGGGTTTTCCCGTCAATGGTCGCCGCCACAATTTCGGAAGAAATGAGGACTTCGCCGTTATCTATATCGTTCATGCCTACTACCCATTGGTTGTTCAGCCATGCCGGGGCGTTCAGCTTGCCCAGCGATACGGGACGGGAGCCGTCAATGTTGCACACAAACGTTCCCCCGCGGGCTACCGTGTACACAATATGTTTCCTGTCGGGCGATACGCTTGCCCAAAAATAGCTGGCGTCTGCGCCGTTGGGCGTAAGGATGGTTTTCCTGTCGCCCTGATACAACGCCATTTTTTGGTCTTCGATATTGATGAAAGGCGTTACTTCGGCCGGCGTTACATTACTTTTCACCAACTTTGCGCCTTTCACATATACCGGTTTATTTTCGGCAAAGGCCGGCGTTATTTTTTCACGCGTGGCGTCCGCTATTTTTGTCGCTTTCTGGCCGGCAACGGCATATTGATACAAAGACGTGAGCCGCCGGTTATCCTGCCATTCGGTTTTCTTGTAAAGGATAACCGATTCGTCCGCGCTGATACGAACGTCATAGCCGGCGCCGGGTTCCTGCGTCAGCACAGTAACTTCATTCGTCTGTAACGAAATTTGCTTCAATCCGGTGTAATTTTCGGACGAAGTCAGCAACCATGCGCCTTTCGGGGCAAAAACAGGATGATAAAAACCACCTGCTTCCGTCCCTTTCAGCGGTTCGATGGAACGCACTGTTATTTGCTGGGCGAATGCTGTTTGCCCAAGCAAAATAATCAAGAGAGATAAAACTGTTTTTTTCATACGTTTACTTTTTTTAGTTTACAAATATATTATTTTTATTGACTATTTTTTTATTGACAATTGACTATTTATTGAGTATTTTTTATTGATATCGTGGCAGCCTCCTTCACGGGACAGCTGAAGCCTCCTTCATGCCCCGTTTGGAGGCGGTACGTGGTGTGTATTGTGTTTATAGTTGTCATATTACTTGTAAGTTACCGGCGAAGACACCGGGCTTTCGGCATTGTCTTTATTCACCGCCGTAACAACATACGCTCCTTTCTCGCTCACGCGGTAAGAGGACGCGGAAGTGATGGCCACTACATGCGGTTTGGTTTCATTCTCCGGCGTAACATATACTACCGCCTGCAATCCATACGCATTCCATGTCAGCGTAGCGCCGTTAAGCGCCATATTGCCGGGCGTCTTGGGGTCGGACAGGGTTTTGCGTCCAAGGAACGGACGTACCGCCGGATACTTATAAATGTTCTTCAGCGCATTGGTCACGCCGACTTTGTTGGCGACTACACTGCTCGCATTATACAGTACGCTGCCTTTGATTTTCGATTGCAAACCCGCCAGCCGGAACTGTTCCGTCAGTTCGGAGGCGTTTTGAAATTTTGTTCCCGTAGCAGGGTCGCCGAATTTATAAATAGCGTACCCTATCATCGGAACGGCTTTGAAACTGAACTGCGGCCAGTAATCTACAAAGTGATTAAACTCGTTGCTGGCGCTGCCGGTTTGCTGGTATATCTGCGGAATAATCACATCTACCCAGCCTTCCTGACACCATTTGTCCGTATCGGCATACAGCGACCTGTTGTAGTTCACGCTGGAGGTCGGGCTGATGGAGAAAACCACGCCGGGATTATTTTCCACAATGGCTTCCTGTATTTTTTGCACCACCTTATTCACATTGCCGAAACGAAATTCCGCTACCGTATTATAGCCTGCGCCGTACAGGGCATATTCCGCCGCATCGTCCACGCCGGTGGAGGCGTAGTAGGAAGGGTCGGGATAGAAATAGTCGTCAAAGTGAATGCCGTCCACGTCATACTTGGTGATAATGTCCTTTACAATGTCGGCTATGCGCTGCTGTACTTCCGGCAAAGCCGGATTGTAGATGCGCCAGCGGTCATAGTCCTTCACCCACGCTGCCGGAATTTTCGGGTCTAAGGGAAGGTATGCGGCCGTTTTTGACGCCCGTGTATCAATGCGGAACGGATTGAGCCATGCATGAAATTCGAGGTTGCGTGCATGCGCTTCGTCAATGAAGAACTGCAGCACATCGTAGCCCGGGTCTTTCCCCGCCGTGCCCGTAATAAAACGGCTCCACGACTCGTATTGCGAATTATAGAACGCATCAGCCCTCGGGCGTACCTGCACAAATACCGTGTTAATGTTCAATTCTGCGAATTTATCCAAATAGTCGGTATATTCCTTTTTTTGTGCAGCTACATTGGCGCTGCGGGGCCAGTCAATGCTGCTTTCCGTGGCAATCCATACCGCGCGCATTTCCTTTGCCGGCAAATTATCTTCTTCCGCCGGCGGCACGGGCGGCGGCGGCGTTTCTCCGCCGCCGGGGCCATCGTCTTTGTTACAGGAAGCGAAAAAAGCTACCAACATGACTACTGCTATATACTTCAAATATCTTTTCACGTGTTCTTCTTCTTTTAGATATGAATTATGAGTTATGAGTTATGAATTATGAGTTGCGACAAGCGCACTGTGGCGTCAGCCAACTCATAACTCATACTTCATACCTCATACATCTATTCCGCTTTTACTGCTTTGGG
>JAIROQ010000132.1 GCA_031257455.1 Prevotellaceae bacterium
AAAGTTTAGGAAACTTCTATTCTATCCGTTGAACTACGAGGCCAATTAGTACGCCCATTTGTAATACATGGCGCCCCAGGTGAAGCCGGCGCCGAAGGTGGCGATAACAATATTGTCGCCTTTTTTAAAGCGTTTTTCAAAATCCCACAGCACCAGCGGTACTGATGCCGCCGAAGTATTTCCGCGTTTGTCGATATTGATTAAAACTTTCTGCTCATCCAGTCCCATGCGGCTGCGCACGGAATCAATGATGCGGAGGTTTGCCTGATGGGCAATAAAATAGTCGATGGTTTCGCTTGTCAGGCGGTTGCGTTCGAGCAGGAGGTCGGTAGCGGCGGACATGTTGGTTACCGCGTGTTTGTACACATTGGGGCCGTCCTGGTAGATGAAATGTTCGCGGTTGCGCACGGTTTCTTCTGTGGGCGGGCGCATAGACCCGCCGGCTTTCTGGTAGAGGTATTGTGTGCCGCCGCCGTGGGCGTACAGCATCACATCCTGTATGCCCAACCCGTCATAGTTGGGTTCTACCAGCACGGCAGCTGCGCCGTCCCCGAAGAGTGGACAGGTTTTGCGGTCGCTGTAATCGGTGATGGCCGACATTTTCTCGTTGGCCACCACAATCACTTTTTTGCAAGTACCGTTTTCTATGAAGTTTTTGGCTATCGTCAGTCCGTAGAGAAACCCGGAGCATCCCGCATTGATGTCGAATGCAAAGGCGTTGGTGATACCGGTTTTATCACAAATAAGGCACGAGGTGGCGGGAAAAATCATGTCGCCGGTAACAGTCGGGCAAATAAGGAGGTTAATATCGGTAGGGGAGGTATGTGTTTTTTCGAGTAGTTGGGCGACCGCTTTTGCGCCCATTTCCGATACGCCTTTTTCTTTTCCTTTGAGGATGCGGCGTTCGCGGATGCCGGTATGTTCTACAATCCATTGGTCGGTGGTATCTACCATGTGGCTGAGTTCATCGTTCGTAAGAACATAATCGGGGAGATAGCCCCCGATGCCTGTAATAGCTGCGGTTATTTTCATCATGTAATATTCGTTTTGCTTTTATATAGCGCTTCTTTAATTTTGGTTACTAATTGTACTTTGATAGCTTGTTCGGTTTGTAAAATCATGTTGGTAATCGCCAGTGGCGTGGATGCGCCGTGCCCGATAATTATCGGGGCATTGACGCCCAATACCGGCGTACCGCCATAGAGTTCGTAGTTGAAGCGGTTGAAAAATTCGTCATTGATATTCCGTTTTTTTGCCATTCTGTACATGGCTTCGGCCTGTTTGAGGACAATGTTTCCCACAAAACCGTCTGTAACGATGACGTCTGCCACTTTGCCTGAAAATTGGTGGTGCGCTTCGATATTGCCGACAAAGAGGTAGTCGGCGGTATCTTTCATAAGTTTGAATGTTTCTTTGGTTACCAGGTTTCCCTTTTCTTCTTCCGAGCCGATGTTCAGGAGGGCGACCCGGGGCGTTTCCAGGCCGTTCATCAGGTGAGCGTAAATAGTACCGAGTATGCCGTACTGGTAGAGGACGTCCGGTTTGCAGTCGGCGTTCAGCCCTACGTCAAGGAGGAGGGCGCGGCTGCCGGTGAGCAGGGGAATGTCCGATGCGATGGCCGGCCGGATGATGCCTTCGATGGGACGTACGGTGTACATAGCGCCGGCGAGCATGGCGCCGGTGCTGCCGGCGCTGGCGAAGCCGTCTATAGCCTGTGCGGCCAGCGCTTTAAAGCCTACCACGATGCTGGAATCCGTTTTTTGTTGGAATGCCTTTGCTGGGTGGTCGCTCATTTCAATGACTTCCGTGGTGTGGACGATTTCAAATACGGAGTAATCGAATCCGGCATTTTCGCAACAGGCAATGATTTGCGGCCGGTCGCCGAAGAGGACTAATTGCGAACCTGCGCCGAGTTTGGCACAGGCGTCTATAGCGCCTTGTACGATATTGCCGGGAGCAAAATCGCCACCCATGATATCTATCCCGATTCTCATTGGGGAAAGCGTTAAGCGGTTTTTTCGATAATCAGCCGGCCGCGATAGTAGCCGCATTCGGGGCATACGCGGTGATAAAGCACGGCTACTCCACAGTTGGAACAGGTGGACAGGGTAGGTACTTCGGCTTTATCGTGGGTACGGCGTTTATTCCGGCGTTGTTTGGAGATTTTGTGTTTTGGATGTGCCATATAAATTAAGAATTAAGAATTATTTGTTCATTAGTTCATTGTTCGTTATTCGCTGTTCATTTGTTTCAGCCGATCGGTCATTTCCCGGTTGCATTGCCCGTCCGGGTGGATGCGGCGCAGCGGCAGGCTCAGGACAATGCTTTCATAAAGGTAGGGCGCTATGTCCAGTTCATTGTCGCCGGCGGTAGCCCACAGGATATCGTCTTCACCGGGCAGGGAGCGGGCGGTTTGGTTGTCGGTGAATTTGACTATCGGCGTAGCGTGGAATTGCACCGGCAGCTGCAGGTCGTCAAGGCAGCGGTCACAGGGTGCGGTTACGTTGCCGGCAATGTGGACGCCTAATTGCAAAAAGTCACGCTGTTTTTCTACGTTTACTTCGGCTTGCAGCCGGCCGTATTGTATTTCGCTGCCTTCAAAACCGGCGAAAAACGCATCGTCCAACTCAAAGGGATAAGTGTGTATGCCGGCCGGGAGGCCGTTGATAACTATATTGTATAAGCGTTTGTTTTTCACCTTTACCCTGAAAAATGGGTTGCAAAGATAGGAAAAATTTCATATATCCAAAAATAAAACCGTTCCTGCGGGTTATAAAACTTTCGTGAAACGGGTGCTTATTTGCTCAATGTAACGGATGCGGCGCTTACTTTCCCTCCCAATGGCGGGTTGTGTTTGCGGACGGTTACCGTAGCATGGCCGATATGGTTAAATTCCGCATATAATGCCTGCAAAATCCTTCCGGCTACGTGTTCCAGCAGGTTTGAGGGGCATTGCATTTCCCGTTTCACCAGTTCGTATAGCTGTTGATAGTTTATTGTATCGTCCAGACTGTCGCTGCGGGCGGCCGGAAGCAGGTCGGTTTCTATGGTGGCATCCACGCTGAAATAGCCGCCTGTCATCTGCTCCTCCTCAAAACAGCCGTGCGATGCAAAAAATTCCATATTATGAAGACTTATCAAACCCATGAGAGATTTACTTATTTACGGATTTACAGATTTACGGATTTACAGATTTGGCTTGCGCCACTGCGCCTGTCGCAACTCATACTTCATACCTCATACTTCATACCTCATAACTCATAACTCAACACGTCTCCTGCGTCCAGGACGATGGCTTTGTACCATTCTTTCGGATAGGGCGGTTGTTGGGGGAAGGCGGGCAAGCCGTCCGGATTGCGGGCAAATTCGCCGTCCGGCGTTTGCTGTTTAATATTGCCGTCCATATATTTTACCAGCAGGTAAGCGTCTAATTTTTTCCAGCGTTTCACGAGGTTTTCGGCGGTGTTTACCGAGAAATCGGTCAGCAGTTTTATGGCGCTTTTCGTATTTTTTTTGGCATATAATGCCAATGCTTTTTCGTCTGTTTCTTTTACCTGTTCGGCGAACTGGTGTTCCAATTCCTGTTGCAGTTTAATGATTTCAGGGGCGATATCGCTATACCGGCTGTAAGCAAATTGCGTTACGCGCGTGAATGTCCAGAAGGCGGCGGTTTCGGAGTAGGTAAGCAAATCGCCGTTGCCCACGGCATAGGCTTCCGGCACGCGGTTGGCGCTGCAATAGACGGGCGTGAGTACCGATGTCGCGGCATCGTCCACGCCGAACCAGAGGACGCCGCCAATGGCATTGGGCAACCAACTGCGCGACTGCGCCACATACCACCAGCCGGTTTGTTGGGTAGCCGTAGCGCGTTCATGCACATAATTAACGCCATTATATTTCCATGTCATCGGCCGCCAGCGGTAGGGCGTTTTGAAGGGGCCTGCGCCGATGTCGGCAGTCATGTCCATAGCCGTGCCTTCGTAGTGGTCGCGCATGGCTCGGGCTACGTCATGCAGGTCTAATTTCCTGTCGGGTTTCATGTACAGGGGCATGCGGTGTTGCAGGTTACGCCCCAGCGCATAGTCTTCGTACTGCATGGCTTCTTTATTATAGTCTTTGAAAAATGACCAGACACGGGCTTCGCAGGCGCGTGCACCGCTAAAAGTAACGGGATTGTAGGTATCCGAAAAACTGAATTCCTCGTCACTGCCGTTAAAGTAGCCTTTTTCGCGTGCCACGCTAATCACGTCTTCGGCATAGACGACTTCAATATCGGGCTGGAAAATCTTGTTCAGGTTGCGGGAGCTGATGGCCGTCCGGCCGTTGTCTTTCGGGAAGGTAGTGATGCGTGCCTGATTGGCATGTCCCGAAATATACCCGTCCGGGATGCGTACGGCAACCCATACGGCGCCTTTATTGCCTGCGCCTTTGCCTGTCATTTCGAGTATCCACACTTCATTCGGGTCGCCGATAGAGAAGGATTCGCCTTCGGAATGGTAACCATATTGCGCCACTAATTCCACGATGGTTTTGATGGCTTCGCGGGCATTCTTTGCGCGTTGCAGGGCGATATAAATAAGGCTGCCATAATCGAGGAGGCCGGTACTGTCGGCCAGTTCTTCGCGGCCGCCGTAGGTGGTTTCGCCAATCATCACCGAGTGTTCGTTCATATTGCCGATGACATTATATGTTTCGGCGGCTTCGGGGATAATGCCCAGGAATTTCCCGGAGTCCCATTCCCTGATTTGGCGGGTAGCGCCGGGTTTATGTTTGGCTGCCGCCCAGAAATACAGTTCGCCGTAAAGCGTGTGCGAGTCGGCGGAATATGAAATAAAGGTCGAACCGTCTTTCGATGCCCCTTTCGTTACTAAAAAGTTGGTGCAGGCATACGAATTTATCGTTATCGTGGAAAGGACGCCTGCAATGATTAAAACAAGTTTTTTCATGCTATTTTTAATTTAATGGTTGCAAATATATGAAAAAATATTTTATTCGATACTCGACTTTCCGATACTCGATATTCGACTTTTCGACATTCGACCGTGCGCTTGTCGCAACTCATAACTCATAACTCATATCAACAACTCAACAACTCAACAGTTCAACAGTTCAACAACTCAACAACTCAGGGGATGATTGCGCTTTCAATCGGGCTCCAGGGGCCTTTTTCGCCGCGGGTATTTTCCCAGCGGAGGGCGAAGTAGAGGGTTTGGCCGCGCTGGTCGTTCTCGAAGGAGAAGGTATGGGGCGAATGGGTATCTACTATTGAGTGGATAAGCTCGTCCCAGCGTGTGGGAGGCGTGCCGGCAATTACCCAGGCTATTTCCACGCCGTGTTGTCCGGCGGGTTTGCCCCGTCTGTGGTCGCCGTCTTTTTCATAAAAAGAGATACCCACGCGCCCAATCACTGAAGTATTGATATCGAAGTCGGGCGATTTGGCAGCCACCGGCGCATGTGTGCGCGTGGTTTTGTAAATCGGTAATCCCAGCTTGTCCCGGTCGGAGTCGGTAACGGCGTGGTTGAAATTCAGGTATTCTTTCACCACCGTCCGCAGTCTTTTGGTAAGCGTTTTCCGCGAGTCGTTTTTTTCCTGTACTGCGGCTTTGGTGCGCGTGATTGGCGCGATGGCTCTTTCGAACTTCTGCGTGAAATCATCGACCAATGCGGATAATTCCTGATACACTTCTTCCGGGAAATTAAACCGCGTCAATGCGGTATACAGGTAATTGAAAAAGTTCGTAACCCATGACAGAAAATCTCTGTCTTTTACTGGAATGTAATCTTTGTTTAACATATTTTTTAATTTAAAAGGTTAAGAAATACAGGAATTAATCAGGCATCCGGATATTCTGCCCGGAAGACAATATGATTTTTCCGGAAGACAATATTTTTTATATAGAAGACAATGTAATTTTTCCAGAAGACAATATTTTTTCTCCAGAAGACAATATAATTTTTCCAGAAGACAATATAACTTTTCCGGAAGACAATATTTTTTATCCGGAAGACAATATAACTTTTCTGGAAGACAATATTTTTTCTCCGGAAGACAATATGAGTTATCGGGTACTATTTTCATTTTATCGGATAAGTATTTATTTGTCCGGTACAAAGGTAGAAATATTTTTTTAATTAACAAAAAAGATTATTGTCGCCCGTTTAAATATCCGTATAGACATTAAGTATTTTATATCCGCTCCGGGCAATAAAAAAACCGGCTACTCACAGTTTGAACAAAACAACTTTCAAAATAGTGTCGTAAATAACCGGTTTTTATACTTATACCAGGCCGGATGCACCAATAATAAAATGCTACCCGTACGGCAAGAACAAAAAATGGTAAAAAAATAATCATGTATCTAACCAGTTTTCCAAAAAAGGAACGTGGCTTTTATTTACCATTACAGGGGTCCTTCATTACCCATACCAAAACAAACAAAGCCACGCTTAGCGTACGATTCGTTTTATTCTTGGTATTGAAATGATGAAGGTTTCTATAAAAAATAAAACATCCGACTTGTCAAAGAGCATAAAACGTTGCAAATATACGTAAAAAAGTTATGAATTATGAGTTATGAGTTATGAGTTGCGACAAGCGCAAATTAATTGAAAGTTGAAAGTTGAAAATTGAAAATTGCGACAGGCGCAGTGGCGTAAGCCCAATTAGTCACATTAGCACATTATTCAACATTTCTTCTGCGATGCGTTTCGCGGCGCCCTGTTCGCCCAGGAGGCGGCGCAGTTCGGCATAGTCGTTTAGTTGGGCGGTGCGCCTGTTGCCGTTGGGCAGCAGGGCTTGCAGTCCGGCTTTCAGGTTTGCGGTATGCAGGTCGTGTTGGATGAGTTCGCGCACTACTTCGCGGTTCATAATGATATTGACTAATGAAATAAACTTTATCCGCACTAACCGTTTTGCTATTTGGAAAGAGATTTCATTTCCGCCATAGCACACTATCTGCGGCGTTCCGATAAGGGCGGTTTCCAGCGTGGCGGTACCGGAGGCCACAATGGCGGCGGCGGCATGCGACAACAATTCGCAGGTCTGGTTTTCCACGAGTCGGAAAGACGTATGGCGGAGGTGTTTTTCATAGGCCTGCCGGTCTATTGCCGGCGCGCCGGCGACTACAAACTGGTAACCGGGAAAATGCGCAGCCAGCGGCGTTATACGCGGCAGGAGGTAATTTATTTCCATCCGGCGGCTGCCGGGCAGTACGGCAATAATAGGTTGGTCGGAAAGATGGTTGCGTTCCCTGAAAACCGTTGCCGGCGCTGCGTTTTTCAGCTGTTCGCCGATAGTATCAACCAGTGGGTTTCCGGCATAGAATGCGTCGATGCCCCATTTTTTGAAATACGCTTTTTCAAACGGGAAAATGATGAACAGCTTATCCACGTCCCGCTGCAGGCGTTTTACGCGGCGTTCTTTCCATGCCCATACTTTTGGGGCGATGTAGTAAAATACTTTCAGTCCGTTCTTTTTCGCGAACCGCGCGATGCGGAAGTTGAAGCCCGGATAGTCAATCAGGATAACCACATCGGGGCGGAAAGCCAGTATATCCCGTTTGCAAAACCGGATGTTCCGCAGTACTTCCGGCAACTTCCGCAGGACTTCTATAAATCCCATCACGGCGGCCTGTTTGTAATGTTTAACCAGTGTTACGTCCTGTGCGGCCATCCGGTCGCCGCCCCAGACGCGGATTTCCGCCTGCCGGTCGGCCTGTTTTAATCCGCTGATTAAATCGCTTCCGTGCAAATCGCCGGATGCTTCCCCTGCAATAATATAATATTTCATACTGCAAATTTCGGATTTCTCCGTATATTTGCAAAAAAAAATACCGGATTAAAACAAAAAATATCATAAAAACACTGAAAAGAATAGGATTGATATTACTAACGGCCGTGCTGTTATTGCCGGTCGCGGTTTATTTTTTTGTACAGTTGCCGCCGGTGCAGACTTTTTTAGTACGGCAGGTAACCGGCGTATTGTCGGAAAAAACTTATCCGGCGGCGGTTTCCGTAGGGTCGGTTTATTATTCCCTTTTTTCGAGGTTGATTGTCGATGACGTCTATGTGAGCGATGCCGGAGGCGATACATTGCTTTATGTAAAGGAACTTTCGCTGTCGCTGGCCTCGTTCAGTTATTCAAAAAAACAGGCGGCATTCCATTCCATCCGTTTGCATCGGGGCGTTTTTAATTTATGCACCTATCCGTTGAACGAAGAAAAAAATACGACCAATGTAGTCGCCATCTTTGAAAAATTCAAAAATCCTTCCGCCGTGTCGGATACTTTATCCGGCGCTCGCTGGAATATAAAAGTGAATAACGTGGAAATATCGGATTTCCGGTTCACCTTCCGGAATATCGGTAAGCCTACCGAAAACCCCCTTCCGCAGGTGGTGGATTTTAAAAATCTGGATGTCCGGAATATTTATGCAGATGCACGCCGGTTACGGATGGCGGGCGATACGCTGTTTTTTGAATTAAAAGACGTCCGGTGTCTGGAAAAAAGCGGCTACCGCTTAAAACATTTAACCGCCAAACGCGGCTACGTCTGCAGCACGCAAACGATGCTGGAAAAAATGGAAGTGATAGATGACTATTCGCACCTTTTGATGAATTATTACAAGATGGATTATGCGGATGCGAAATCGTTCAACAGCTATGAAACCGAAGTGCGCATGGAAGCCGATTTCAACAATGCGTTGTTTTCATTCCGTTCGTTGGGCTGCCTCGCAAAAAATTGTACGATGCAGCCGGATGTATATATTTCGGGCATAGCAGCCGGTACGGTGGCAGACCTGCGCAGTAATTTTTTGCAGATAAATACGGTCTCCACGAAGACGCAATTGTTTGCGGCGTTACGGATAAACGGCTTGCCGGATATCGAGGAAACGATGATAGATGTAGATATCATCCGCCTGACAACGGATGCGGCCGATTTAACCGGCCTGTTGCAGGGTATCCTGTATCCCGATACATTGCGCTTGCCGGTTTTGCAACCATTGACGGCCATTAATATGATTGGCGGTTTCACCGGTTTTTATAATGATTTTGTGGCAAAGGGCATGTTGCTGACCAATCTTGGGAATGCCGATTTTGATTTGGCATTTAATTTTAACCGGCAGGAGCAGGGCGTGAATATCAAAGGCGATGCACAGGCGCACAAGTTGCATCTCGGGCGGCTGGCGGACGCTCCCGCGCTGTTTGGCGAAGTAACCGGCGCATTCACGTTGGACGGGAAAATTTTGCCCGAAAAGTTGGGCGGCTTGCAAATAAATACGGTGGGACAATTGTCGCACTTCAGTTTTTTGAAATATGATTACCGGAATATTTACCTGAATGGGGTCGTAAAACATGCCGGCTTTGACGGCAGCGTAGCCATTAAAGACCCGAATTTGAATTTGGATTTGGATTTTTCCGGCGGCCTGCAACGCGCGGAAACCAATGCGTCCGGCATTTTCCAATTTGATTTTGACGCCGCCGTGCATTATGCCGATTTGGTGGCATTACATTTAAATCCGCGCGATTCGGCGTCTACCGTGAAAGCGATGGTAAAGGTCGGTTATGAAATGAAAAATACATTTGAAGGCGCAGGGAGTATAGCCATTTCCGATATAGAATACACCGGTCATCAAGGCAGGCAATCTATCGGCGACATACAAATCCGGTCGGATTATTACGACAGCGCCCAACATATAGCATTACGCTCCGGCTTTTTGGAGGTAGATTATATTGCTCAAAAATCCGTGCCGGCGTTTGTTGACAGGGTGACGCATGTGTTGGCCAAACAGCATCTGCCGTTAGTGTATGTCGATAACCTGCCGGATACCGCAACGGATGACGCCCGGTATCGTTTGCACGCTACCTTCAAAGATGTGGAGGCCGTAGCCGGTATAGTGCTTCCCGGATTATACATCGCGCCCGGTACGAAACTCTCGGTAACGCTTTCAGGAAACGATTCGTTGAACTTGCTGCTAACGGGCAATGAACTGGCTTGGGACGATTATCAATTGCACAATGTTTCTTTGCAGGCTATCGGCAGCGCGGCGCAAAGCCGTTCCGAATTTAAAGCCGGTAACGCAACGCTGTGGGGCTTTACCATGCAAAATCTGGCTTCGCAGGTAACGCTTGCCGGTAATAAATTGAATTTTCAAACAAAATTTGACAATCAAACAAAATTAACAAACAGGGGAAATATATCGGCTACGCTTGACTTTACAAAGGAACCGGAAAACGGGCATATATTGGCCGATTTGCGAATTGATAAGTCGGAACTGGTACTCAATGACACCATATGGAACATCGCGCCGGCTACTATCGGCTTTAACGAAAAGATACATATCGAAGATTTTCATGTTTACAACCACCAGCAGGATGTGCGCGTGCAGGGCGCATTGTCGAACAGTATGGAAGATACCTTGACGGTAACCGTGAAAGATTTTGACATTTCCAATATCAATTATGTAACCGGCGGGGAAAAATATTATTTTGCAGGATTGTTGTCCGGAGAAGCGAAAATCGTGGATGTGTATCATTCGTTGCATTTTTTTACACAGGCAACGCTTGACCGGTTGCTGGTAAATAACCGTCCGTTCGGCAATGTGGACGTTCGTGGTTGGTGGCATCATCAGGACAAACAATTTCTGTTGCATGCAGCGGTGCAAACAGACACGCTCCGCACGCTGGAAATAGACGGCGTTTATTCGCCGAAGAAAAAGTATCTCGACCTCACGGGCGTGTTCGACCGGTTTCAGGTTTCGCATATATCCCCCTTGCTGGAAAACGTGCTGAGCAATATCACGGGAACGCTTTCCGGTAAAGTGCGTTTGTATGGGCTGTTGCCGGACCTTGTTACGGAAGGCTCACAGCTCCATGCCGACAATATGGCCGCTACGGTAGATTATCTGAAAACACGCTATTCTTTCAGTTCCCCGCTGTTCATTGATGCCAATTCCTTCGGCTTCAAAAATGCGGAAGCCGGAGACGGGCTTGGCGGCGCTGCCACTGTATCATTGACCGTCAGCCATACGAATTTCCGTGACTGGCAATATGAAGTGGTTGCCTATCCGCGCAATTTGTGCGTGATGAATACAACGGAAAAAGATAATGACGTATTCTATGGCCGCGCCTATGCTACCGGCGCTGCATTAATCAAAGGCAAAGCCGGAGATGTGGTATTCGATATAAATTTGAAAGCAGACAGAAATTCCATATTGCATATTCCGGCTTCTTCTTCCTCGCAGGCAAAAAATATGGGACTGCTTTCTTTTACGCAGCCGCCGGAAGAAACCATTCGTGAAACGTTGCGCAAGCCTGCGGAAAATGGCCGGCCATCAGGCAACATGGATATTTCGTTAAACCTGAACATAACGCCGGAAACGGAAGTATTGCTCGAGTTGGATAAAAAGTCAGGAGATGTGATACGCAGTTTCGGCACAGGCGACATAAAGATGGAGATAAATCCGCCGGCCAATAGATTTAATATGTATGGCGATTACCGCGTCAGTAAAGGCGATTACCTGTTTACCATTCAAAACTTCAATCTTATTACTAAACGGTTTGATTTTGTCGAAGGCGGACAGATTACCTTTAACGGCGATTTGCAAAAAATGAATCTTGATTTGTCGGCTCTCTATAAAACTACGGCGTCATTGAATGCGTTACTTGCCGACTCTTTGGCTATGACTACCCGCCGGCAGGTCAATTGCCGCATTGATATTACCGGTAGCTTGTTAAATCCGGTCATCACATTGGGCGTGGACGTGGAAAATCTTGACGCCGAAACGCGGGTGCGGGTACAAAGTGCATTAAACACGGAAGAAAAAAGAACCCGGCAATTCCTGTCGTTATTGGCTTTCGGCAGCTTTCTGGCTGACGACCAGTCGGAGCTAAGCGCCGACCTCCTCATGGGTAGCGCCACCGGATTAGTCACCAGTCAAATTAATAATTTATTCAGCCGCTTTAATCTTCCGCTGGGCTTTGGGTTTTCTTATCTGCCCCAGCAGCGGGGTCGCGAGGATATTTTTGAAGTAAGTTTCTCCACGCAGATACTCAACGACCGGGTGGTGATAAACGGCAATGTCGGTTCTGGCGATGAATCCCAACCTGTCTCTAATGACTTCGATGTAGGCATACGCCTTGACAGTAAAAATAAACTGCAATTCCGGGCATTTACGCGTTCGGTAGATCGCTATACCGATAATATGGACAACAGCCAGCGGTATGGGCTTGGAATAATGTATCAGGAAGAATTTAATAATTTTTCCGAGTTATTGGAGCGGTTTTTCGGGAAGAAAAAAACAACTAAAACATTGCCCGAAAAAGAGCCGGTAGTGCGCAATGATGAAAAAGGACAGCCGGAAAACCACGCGCAAACAGAACTCAAACAATAAACAAAAAAAAGTATGATGAACGACCGTGAACGCGTGATGCAACATACGAAATTCGGCGAAGTACATTTTCGGAAAGTACCGCGTTCACGTTCCCTTAGAATTTCAATACGTATGGAAAAAGGCGTATTGGTTACCTTACCCATGCACGAAAGTTTTACGAACGCAGAACTTTTTTTGTACGAAAAAGCCGACTGGGTGGCCAAAACCCTCCAACGCCTGAAGGCAAAGCAGGAAGAAAAAAAAACGATATTTACTCCTGAAACGGAATTTGCTACTTATGCGCGAAAGGTGCAATTAGTGCCGGATGCGCGGCAAAATGTGCGTGTGCAGATTGTTCCCGAAACGGTTTACATCTATTACCCTGCCCACCGGTCAATACAGGATGAAACATTACAAACAGTCATCCGTAAGGCTGTGGAACATGCGTGGAAAGTGGAAGCATACGAAGTCTTGCCGCAGCGTATGGCGCAATTAGCCGCGCAATGTAATTTAACCTGCAAAAGATTAAACATTAAAAATGTGCGTTCCTACTGGGGAATTTGCATGCCGGACAATAGCATTACGCTAAGCATTCATCTCATGCACCTGCCGCCGCATTTGATAGACTTTATAATTTTACATGAATTAAGCCATACCGTTCATAAAAATCACGGCGCGGGTTTTTGGAATTTACTTGACCGCTTAGCAAGCGGAAAAGCCCGCGAATATACACACGAATTGCAGAAATATAGTACACGGGTATATTAAAATACTTCAATCCGCCACGCTTTATACTAAGTAGGAGTTAGTACAACATGCCGAAAAGCCACAGTGGAATTTTATTACCAAATCCAATTTCCGTTTCATCAGCGGCAATGTAGGAGTGCTTTATATTTTTGATTTGCGTAAAAGTCTTGTTGCGGCCGCCAATCTCGAAAATAAATTTATTATTAATAGTAAAATCACCTTCTTTCGCTGTATTGACGGTATGTTCGACTAATAATTGATTGACAAAAAAAGTTTCACGAATACATCCAATATTGACATTTGAGCCATTCAATGCATATAATAAATTAGTATTATCTAAGTAAATTTTATCCGGTTTATTTATCGTATTCAATCCTTTATTTGGTACATTGATGCTATTAATAAGTCCTGCTTTGTCCAAATAATATAGATATTTCACCGTAGAATTTCTACCGGTTTCTATATCGCGGCTTAGTTCAACAATATTTGGCACGAATGGAACTAATCCCGAAATAATCACTAATAATTTTTTTATTTTGATGATAGATGAATATTCAATAGCTTCAATAGCCGGCAAGTCATTATCCAAAACATTATTGACAATTTGTTCTATCCGTATAGGATAAGTTTGTAAATCTTCGCGGTAAAAAGGATAATAGCCGTATTCCAAATATTTTTTGAACTCCGGCAATACTTTTATTTTTGCTGTAATGTCAATGGCAATATCGCGATGATTTTTTAGAATATCATTCAATGATAAAGCCTCGTGTGAAAGTTTGTCTTCAAATTGTAAAAACTCTCGAAACGATAATCCATGCAATTCATAAGTGATTGCGCGACGAGAAAAATCAACGCTTGCCTTATATATTTCCAACATTGACGAACCGGTGAATACTACATGAAGTTCCGGATAGCTGTCATAAATATTTTTTATTTCAGTTGCCCAATTCGGATAACGGTGTACTTCGTCAAGGAACAAATGGGTGCCGCCATAAGCATAGAAGCGGTCAGTCAAATCAAGTAAACTGTTTTTTGAAAACCATATATGGTCTAAACTTACGTAGAACGCTTGCTTTGTATCGGAAAAAGTTTTTTTTATATGCTGCAACAACATGGTCGTTTTGCCTGTTCCTTTTGGCCCTACAAGCGCAATCAGGCGATTGTTCCATGCAATATTATCATACAAATATCGAATATATTTGTTTTTTGTATTTTTCAATAACCGTATATAAGTATTTAGTAGCGCTTCCATTTTTAACTATTTTTGTGGTTTAAAATCGGCGTAAAGATACAAAAATATGTATATTATTACAATCATTTTTCAATAAAAGTGCTTTTAATAATATACATATTATTAAAAAAATGCTCTCTATAGAGAGCATTTTAAAAATTCAAGACAATAAAAACAAGTACCTTATTTTTATTACAGGTGAAAAATATGGATTTTTAGATTAAGAAATAATTTAATAGGGTATAAATTTATATCCGACCCCTTTTATAGTTCTGATATGTTTATCGCCTAATTTTTCACGCAGTTTTCGAATGTGTACGTCAATGGTACGTTCGCCAACCACAATCTCGTTGCCCCAAACCGCTGTATAAATTTCTTCACGTAAAAATACTTTTTCGGGTTTTGAATAGAGCAATGTTAACAGTTCAAATTCTTTCTTTGGCAACAATACTTCATGCCCGTCCTGATATACGACGAACCGTTCGCGGTCAATAGTGATAGACGGAATAGGCGTATGCGTGCCGTCATTATTTGCGGAGCTATGTCGTTTCAATAACGCATTGATACGGCTAACCAACACTTTCGGACGAATGGGTTTGGTTATATAGTCATCTCCGCCGGCGTCAAATCCGGCGATTTGCGAGTAATCTTCCCCGCGTGCCGTAAGAAAGGCAATGATTGTATTCTTCAATGCATCGTATTTGCGTAATTCTTCGCAGGTGGCAATGCCGTCCATATTCGGCATCATCACGTCCAGCAAGATTAGGTGAGGCGTTACTTCTAAGGCTTTTTCCACGCCTTGTTTACCGTCAGTGGCCGTGTACACTTCAAAATTTTCTTTACGCAACGTGTAAGAAAGAAAGTCCAGAATGTCGTTTTCGTCATCAACCAAAAGTATTTTATAAGCTTTCATAAGGAGTTTGGTTAAAAAAATTATATAAATTACAACTTCTTTTTTTGTATCTTTGTTAGGTCAAAGGTACAATTTTTTTTGTAAAGTTAGTTATTTTTAAAAAAATATATGATAAACTTTCAGGCAGTAACTTTTGCCGATAGGGAAAAAATAAATGACATATTAAAATTGTCTGATTTCCGTGCTGCGGAATATTCTTTTGCAAATATTTTTAATTGGTCAAAGGCGTTTAACAATGAGATTGCTTTTTTCGGGGATTTTTTATTGTGTCGTGGCGGTACGGAGCGGAAAAGCTACCTTTATCCGGCGGGCGCCGGCGACTTGAAAGCAGCCATAACAGCCATGATGGATGATGCGGCCATGTTGGGACAACCCTTTGTATTACGCGCCATGCAAGCGGAAGGAAAGCAATTGTTGGAACAGTTATTTCCCGGACGTTTTCACTTTACTGTGTTGCGGAATGCTTTTGATTATATTTATCATTCCGAAGATTTGATAAGTTTATCGGGAAAAAAATTCCAACCCAAACGTAATTTAATTTCACGGTTCAATAAGAATTTCGAGTGGCATTACGAAGCTATTACTGCCGGGAATTTACAGGAGTGTGTGCAGATGAATGACGAATGGTGTCATATATATGCCTGCCACGAAAATTCTTCGTTGCAAGCGGAAACTTGTGCCGTGCGCCGTGCATTAAATTATTTTCCTGACGAAATGTTGGTTGGCGGCTTGCTGCGCGTGGACGGGAAAGTGATAGCCTACACTGTTGGCGAGCAAATAAATTCCGATACATTTATTGTACATATTGAAAAGGCTTTTGGCGAAAAGTTTCCGGGAGCTTACCAGGTCATTAACCGGGAATTTGCCGAACGGCATGCGGCGCATTTAAAATACATCAACCGGGAAGACGACACCGGAGACGAAGGATTGCGTAAGGCGAAGCTATCGTACCGGCCGGCATTTATGATTGACAAATACAGCGCAGAACTTATTGCCACATGATAGAAGAATTGAAAAATATTTGGCGTACGTGTTTTAATGATGCAGACAGGTATATCGATTTGTATTTTTCCGAACGCTACCGTCCTGAAAATACATTGGTGTATTGCAAAGCGGGTAGGGGAGTGGCAATGATGACGCTGTTACCCGCAGCGGTGGTTACGCCGCACAAAGAATTTCCGGCGCGTTATGTGTATGCGGTGGCTACATTGCCGGAGTTTAGAAATAAAGGATTCTCTTTTGCGCTGGCGCAGCAAGCCGATGAACAGGCGATGGCAGAAAAATGCGCTTTGGAAATAGTTGTACCCGCTACGCCGGAGTTGTTTCCTTTCTATGCACGGCAAGGTTTTTCAACGGTTTTTTATAGTCGTGTGGTCAAATTTTCTGCGGAGGAAATTGCGCCGGCAGAGGCGCTGGAAGGAGTGCCACTTCAGGATGCAGAAACATTTTTTAATTTGCGGGAACGTTATTTTGCGCCGGGCGGTTTTTTTGTCCGTTGGGATAGTGCGGCATTGCAGTACATATTAAAAGAAAGCCGTCTGTTGCAAGGAGACGTTTATTATTTTTCCCAAAACGATGACGAAGGATATATAGTAGTAGAACCGAAAGGCGACTCTCTCCTGCTAAAAGAAATTGCTTTAACGCCGGCTTTGACGCCGGCAGCTTTGTATTTCCTGAAACAACGATATGCGCATTGCCGCTGTTTCATTTGTCGTCTGGCAGTGGATAGCCCTTTATGGGTAAAGCAGGGAAGCACTGTGCCGCTGGCCATGTTGAAATGGCTAATTCCTCCGCCGGCAACGGTTTCCACTGTCCATGCGTATGTAAATCTACTGAAAGATTAGTTGCTTTGATAGCAGTACAAAAAAAATTCGTTTGATATTCAAACGAATTTTTTTTCAAATTAGCAGTAATTTCACTTATATATTAAAGAATATATAATTTCGTGTGTAAGTATCCGGCTTTCCCAGCCGCCTACTGTTAATAACTGCGGTCGCGTTCCACCCTGTCACGTGCCACCGATACATTGACCGTGCGACCGAGCTGTTCACTGCCGTTGAGGGCAGCGATAGCCTTGTTGCCATCCGCATCGTTGGGCATTTCCACGAACCCATAACCTTTGGAGCGACGAGTACCGCGTTCAGTGATAATTTTGGCTGACGATACTTCACCGTAAGCCGAGAAAACTTGTTTCAAGTCTTCATCTGTGGCCTTAAAACTTAAGCCGGAAATAAAAATGTTCATAGAACAAAAATAAAATTAATAAAAATTGAACTGCTATTTCTTATATAAAAATAAGAAAATAACACTGCAAAGGTACTCAAATAAATGATAATTCCAAATTTTTTATTTTTTTGGAGAGGTAGATACGTTCAAATAGTAAACGCAATGGAAATTTGAAGATTTAAAAATTTAAAGATTTGAGGGCTCG
>JAIROQ010000075.1 GCA_031257455.1 Prevotellaceae bacterium
TCAACAAATCAACAGTCATTAACCACCGACTTTTTCGTATATTTGTGCTCATTATGCAAATTATAACGCTTATCACCGACTGGCAGTCCTCCGGCTATTATGTGGCGGCGCTGAAAGCCCGCCTGCTGGCGGCATTGCCGGAAATTACGATAGTGGATATATCGCACCGGGTGGCGGCGTTCAATACATTGCAGGCGGCGTTTTTACTGCGCCATACCTGTACCCATTTCCCGGAAGGGACTATTCATCTCATCGGCGTAAACAGCGAGCCGTCTCCTGAAAACCATTTGGCAGTAGCCGAAGCCGGCGGGCATTTTTTCGTGGCTCCGAATAACGGGCTTCTTTCGCTGGCGCTGGACAATGCGCCGGAATATGTTACGGAAATGCCTGTTCCGGGCGGTATGGCCGGCTTTAAGGCATTGCGGTTGTTCGTTCGCGCGGCGCAGGCTATTATCGCCGGCGTTGTCAATACGGTCGGCCTGCGGACGCCCCTGCATAAATTGTTGCTTAGCCGTCCCACCTATGACGGTACGTTTATTTCGGGACAGGTGGCCTACGTGGACGCCTACGGTAATGCGATTACCAATATCGACCGCCGGTTATTTGAAACGGCCTGTCAAAAGCGGCATTTTGAAATTTATGTGCAATCGTACCACAATAAATTGGAGCGCATATCGAACTATTATGACGATGTAGCGCCGGGCGAACTGCTGGCGCTGTTTAATTCGCTGCAACTGCTCGAAATCGCCGTCAATCAGGGCAACGTAGCGCAACGCGAACAGTTGGATACGACTTCTTCGGTACGGATAAAATTTTTATCGCCCCCGTCCGGCGCGGGGGACGCTGTATAGATGACCAAACAAAAAATAATATGACGACAACAAAAAACACAATGGGAAACACTTCTTTCGACCGCCTGCTGGCTATCATGGCCGAGTTGCGCGAAAAATGTCCGTGGGACCGCGAGCAAACCTTTGCCAGCCTCCGGCCGCAAACTATCGAAGAAACCTACGAACTGAGCGAAGCAGTGCTGGCAAACGATTACGATGCTATTTGCAAAGAGCTTGGCGATGTCTTGCTGCACGTTGTTTTCTATGCCCGGATGGGCGAAGAAAGCGGGCATTTCACCATAGAGGACGTGATTACCAAATTATGCGGAAAGCTCATTTTCCGGCATCCGCATGTGTTCAGCGAAACCGCCGTGAAAGACGCCGCCGAAGTAATCCAAAATTGGGAACAACTGAAATTAAAAGAAAAAGGCGGCAACAAAACCGTATTGTCCGGCGTGCCGGCGAGCTTGCCATCGCTCGTGAAGGCCTGCAGGATTCAGGATAAAGCGCGCGCTGTGGGTTTCGACTGGGATGTGCGCGAACAGGTGTGGGACAAAGTGGCGGAAGAAATGGACGAATTGAAGGCAGCGCTTGCCGCCGGCGCTCCCGACAGCATCGAAGACGAATTTGGCGACTTGCTGTTTTCAATTGTAAATGCCGCACGCCTCTACCATGTCAATCCCGATACGGCTTTGGAGCGCACTAACAGGAAATTTATCCACCGGTTTAATTACCTCGAACAGCAAACCATCCGGCAAGGACGTTCATTGAAAGATATGTCCCTTGACGAAATGAATGAAATCTGGGAAAAAGCAAAAAAACATTGACTATTTTATTATTGACTATTTTATTATTGACTATTGACTATTTGGCTGACGCGCCAGCCCGTTCAACAGTTCAACAAATCAACAGTTCAACAAATCAACAAATCAACAGTTCAACAACTCAACAACTCAACAAATGAAAGTATTATTTATCGGTGGAACGGGTACGATTAGTACCGCCATCTCGAAAGCAGTGTTAGCCTCCGGGCATGAACTTTTCCTGCTCAATCGCGGTAACCGGAACGACCGGCTGCCGCAGGGAGCTATTTCACTTACGGCGGACATCAATGACGAGCAACAGGCAGCAGCGCTGATTGCCGGCATGGAGTTTGACGTGGTGGCCGATTTTATTGCCTTTGTGCCGGCACACCTGGAACGCGATTACCGGTTATTCAACCGCAAAACGCGGCAATTTATTTTCATCAGTTCCGCATCGGCTTACCGGAAGCCGCCGGCGGACTATCGCATCTCGGAAGCGACTCCGCTGGCTAATCCATTCTGGCAGTATTCGCGCGACAAGATTGCCTGCGAAATGTACCTCATGCAGCGCTATCGGGACGAGCAGTTTCCAGTAACCATTGTCCGCCCCAGCCATACTTATTGCGAATATTCCGTGCCGCTGGGCGTGCACGGCGACAAGGGAAGCTGGCAGGTACTCCAGCGCATGTTGGACGGAAAGCCTGTGATTATTCATGGAGACGGCACATCGCTTTGGACAATGACGCACAGCCGCGATTTTGCGCGGGCATTTACGGGATTGATGGGAAATATTCACGCTATCGGCGAGGCGGTGCAAATCATGTCGGACGAAACCCTCACGTGGAATCAAATCTACACTTGTATTGCCGATGCATTGGGTGTGCCTTTGCGGGCGGTGCATATAGCGTCCGAGTTGCTGGCCGCCCGTAGCGACTATGATTTTACCGGCGGCCTGTTAGGCGATAAAGCCCATTCGGCGGTATTCGACACCACCAAATTAAAACGCTTAGTTCCCGGCTTCACGGCCACTATTCGCTTTGACCAGGGCATAAAAGAAACGGTGGACTATGTATTATCGCATCCCGAATGCCGGATACCCGATGAAGCATTCGATGTCTGGTGCGACCGCATCATAAAGGAAGAATACAATCTTTAGCCGGCGGTTTACCGCGCAATAGCCGGAATATTCAATTCGGGATGAGGAGGAAATATTTTTGCCATACCAGCAGGCTCGGGATTATCGTAGAAAAAACTTTCAAGGGACATATCTTCATCAATACTTTCCCAACGAATACCTTCTTCGTCAATTTCATATTGCAGGCGTTGTACTTCGGTTGCATACATCAGTCGCGGATACCAGCGCAGTGATTGCCATAATTCCCGGCCGTCATCGGTAAGAATGAAAATTTTATTATCGGCGAACCACAATTTTTCAATTCTTATATTTCCGGAGTTAAAATCTTTTTCCATTCTTCAATAAAATGTTCTTTGTTTTCTTCTATAATACTTTCTGCAAGTTTCAAATCCTTGTTTTTAATGCCGGTATTAGATATTAATTTTATATCTTTTTCTATTTCGTACTTTGCTTTTCCGTCAGCATTCCGAACATGCACATGGATGGGACCGTGTTCCCGGGTAAAGAAATAAAACCGAAGTCCTAAGGCAAGAAAAATTGTTGGCATAACAAGCAGTTGTTATAATTACAAAACAAAGATAAGTAATATTTTTAATATTGTTTAATTATGGAACAGTAACTACAATCTCAAAAAGAAGCTGCCTTTCGGCAGCTTCTTTTTTATTTATGGTCAACAACACTTTATTTATAATCATCTGTCGGGTGATCCCACCAAACGGGAGCGGAAAGAATAGTTCTCTGGTTTGCTTCTGGATGCGACGCCAACCAATTAGTTGAATTGTAAGTTTGCTCATGCGTACATTGCTGGAAACGGCGGGGCCAGT
>JAIROQ010000199.1 GCA_031257455.1 Prevotellaceae bacterium
TGATGGAAAAACTCCGCGAGAAAGTCGATCGACTTTTTTGTCTCATCTTTTCCCGCTACTTTTTCCAAAAAAACTTCTCCCTGAATGCCGCTTAAATTACTTTTATAAGGAACGACTAGTTAAAGTAGTTGGCTGATGTGGCTCAGGCAACCTTAAACCTTAAACTGAGCAAAAAAAGAACCGGCGGTGCAGAAATGTACCGGCGGCTTTTTTTAGTTGAAAATGGAGAGTTGAAAGTTGAAAATGGCGACAGGCGCAGTGGCGCAAGCCAACTCTTAGTTCTTAACTCTTAGTTCTTAACTTTTCTGCGCCATGCTTCAAACACGGCAGGCAGTACGGATATAATGATAATGGCCACGACCAGCAGCTTCAAATTGTTTTTTACAAAATCCAACCCGCCGAAGAAATAGCCGGCATAGATAAAGGCCGAAGCCCAGGCAATACCGCCCACGATATTGAATGTCGCAAACCGGTGGTAGGTCATCTTCCCCATACCTGCCACAAAGGGGGCAAAGGTACGCACAATCGGTATAAAGCGGGCGAGGATAATGGTTTTGCCGCCATATTTTTCGTAAAATGCATGGGTTTTTTCCAGATAACTTTGACGGAATATCTTGGAATGGGGATTTCGGAATAATTTTTTCCCGAAAAACTGTCCGATGGTATAATTCGCCGCATCGCCCACAATAGCCGCGACAATCATCAGCAACGCCAGCAGGTGGGTGTTCAAATCATTCGTCGGCAAGGCGGATAACATGCCCGCGACAAACAACAGCGAATCGCCCGGAAGAAAGGGCGTAACCACTAATCCTGTTTCACAGAAAATAATCAGGAATAAAATAACATATACCCATACGCCGTAATCCGCGACCATTTGAGCCAAATGCACATCAAAGTGTAGTAAAAAATCAATGACGGTATGTAAAAATTCCATTTTTGCAGGTTGATTTGATTAAAGAATCCAGTTGACAAGTTTGTAGAAACCGGCGGCCAATAATCCGCTGACGGGAATAGTAAGAATCCATGCCCAGACCAGATTTACCGTTACGCCCCAGCGTACTGCCGAAAGCCGTTTCACCGCGCCGACTCCCACAATGGCGCCGGTAATCGTATGGGTCGTGCTTACCGGGATTTTCAATATTTCGGTAAGGCCGAGCGTCAATGCACCGGCGGTCTCCGCGACTACGCCTTCCATCGGCGTTACTTTGGTAATGCGGGAGCCCATTGTTTTGATGATGCGCCATCCGCCCGACATCGTGCCCAGTGCAATCACCGTGAAACAGGTTACCGGCACCCAGGTAGGAATGGCGGTAATATCGGCAATGCCACCCGTAATCCCGTCCTGGTGCGCGGCAAATAAGGCAGCGGCAATAATTCCCATAACTTTTTGCGAATCGTTCATCCCATGTCCGATACTGAACAGCCCGGACGAAACCAGCTGCAACCGTTTAAACCATTGGTTTGCCCTGTGGGGATTGAGTTTCCGGCAAATCCAAAAAACGCAGGTGGTAAGAATAATGGAGAGAATTAACCCGATAAGCGGCGCTAAAATAATAAATGAAGCAATGCGGATAACTACGCCGAAATGCACAGCGCCGAACGAAAGCGAGCTGGTAATGGCCGCCCCGGCAAATCCGCCAATCAGCGTGTGCGATGACGAAGACGGAATGCCAAACCACCAGGTAAATAAATTCCACGTAATGGCAGCCAGCACGCCCGCCAGGATGACCGGCAGGGTGATGTAGTCTTCCATTACGGTTTTCGCTACCGTATTGGCGATGCCGAATTCACCTATAATGTATTTGGAAATAAAAAAAGCGACAAAGTTAAAAGCAGCCGCCCAAAGTACCGCCCAGAACGGCGTTAATACTTTAGTCGAAACAATAGTCGCAATGGAATTGGCGGCATCGTGAAATCCGTTGATATAATCAAAAATCAGCGCCAAAATAATTATTACAATAAGCAATGTCATATTATGCGTATTTAACAATAATGGTTTTAATAATTTTCCCTACGCTGTCGGCCTTGTCGGTAGCGCGTTCGATTTCCTGCATAATCTCCTTGAGCTTGATAAGTTCAATACCGTTGGTTTCGGACTCGAAAATATGCGTGATAAAATGTTCGTACACGTCGTCGGCCTGGTTTTCTATGTCGTGTAATTGTGCACAGATTTTCTTCACCGATTTCGGGCTTTTCTTCATGGTGTCCAGTTCGCCGACCGAATTTTGTATTAATTCGCAGCCTTTTTTCAATAATACGGCTAACTCCACCGACTGCTCGGGAAGGCGATTGGGCTGATACATCACTACCCGCTTTGCCGCACTGTTCATGCAGTCGAGTACGTCATCCAATTTTTCCCCCAACGCATTCAAGTCTTCCCTGTCGAAGGGCGTAATAAATGTGTTGTTCAATTCATCGAAAAGGAGGCCTAATATTTGGTCGCCTTTTGTTTCTAAGGTTTTGATGCGCTTGTAAACGTCTTTACGCGCTTCTTTGTCGGCGGTTTTTGTCAGTTCGATAAATATTTCCGAACAGGCAAGAATATTCGCCGACATATCGCTAAGGATAGGATAAAATTTATTCCCGTGGGGAACAAACCGGCTGAAAAATGTATTTATTTTCATAAAAGGTAATGGTTTTAATTATTTTTATATTCCGAAACTGAACAAATT
>JAIROQ010000212.1 GCA_031257455.1 Prevotellaceae bacterium
ATGCCGTAGCGTTCTTTTTGCAGTTCCGGAGGCGTTTTGCATCTGCCAAACACAAACCTTTTCTTTGTACAAAACACCTCTTCACTGCTATTATAATTCGTGTAAATCCGCATAAATCCACGTAATCTAAAAAAAAACCTCGCTACGATTTTTTATTCGCTGCCAATCATTGCAGAATGTTTTAATATTCGCTTTCTACAATTCCTTTCTTTAACTCTTACCGTGATTTTGTCCTTATTCCACAAAAAAACCAAGAATGAAAATGGGCGCTTTCTATATCACAAATCGACGTTCTGGCAACGTACTGAACAGATAAGTAAACAACCCACATCCACTCTTGGCTGTGGTACTTTACTTGATATTCATGTTCAGTTGAAATTTGCCAGATTTCGATTTGTTCGCAGAATAAAAGTTAAAGCGATATTTCTTTAAAATATCCTTTTCAAAATGTCAAAGAAGCATAATAATGGCACAAATATAAAACAATATTTTTTATCCACAAATATTTTTTGCGATTTTTTTAGCTCGGTTGCATTTACTGATTGAACCTGCTTGTACTACTTTTTTTCCCATTTTCAAATCAGTAGTTCATTTGGGTACAATAAGCTAATCGTTTTAATACACTACTTTTTTATTGCGGGGGGAAAACCTGTTATCAGTTTTTCCTTAACTTTGTGTTTACAATATAAAATATATAACATTTAAAAATTTGCCGGTTATGAAAAACACATTTTTTATTTTAGTTGCCGCGACTCTTTCTGCCTGTGTACAGCGGTCGCAAAGCAGTATAGACAGGCAGGCCGCCGAACTTGTAGCGCAAATGACGCTGGAAGAAAAAATCGGACAAATGGCGCAAATCAGTATTGACATGCTCTGCAAGGGCGAAGACACGCCGCCCACCAGCACATTGCAACTGGATTTGGATAAATTGCGCGATGCGGTGGTGAACTACCACGTAGGTTCTATCCTCAACGCGCCCAACACCCGCGCACGTACCGCCGAATGGTGGAATGACGTCATCATGCAGATACAAAAAGTAGCCACCGGGGAAACACGCCTGAAAATCCCCGTACTGTACGGATTGGATGAAATTCACGGCGCTACCTACGTGGCCGGGGCTACCCTGTTCCCGCAGGAAATAGGCCTGGCGGCCACATGGAATCCCGCACATGCAAAGCGAATGGGCGAAATAGCCGCCTACGAAACCCGCGCCGCCAACGTGCCATGGAACTTTGCGCCGGTGCTGGATTTGGGGATTGACCCGCGCTGGCCGCGGCAATACGAAAACTTCGGCGAAGACCCATACCTGTCGTCCGTCTTCGGCTATCAATTGGTGAAAGGCTACGAAGGCGACCACAACAACGTGGGAGACGCCACAAAAGTAGCCGCCTGCATGAAGCATTTTCTCGGCTATTCCGCCCCTGTGAGCGGAAAAGACCGCACCCCTGCTTACATCCCTGCCAACGTGCTGCTGGAATATCATGTGCCGCCTTTCCAAGCCGCTATAGACGCCGGCGTGCATACCGTGATGCTCAATTCGGGCAGCATAAACAATCAACCGGTACATGCCAGCCACGAATGGATCACTAAACTACTGCGCGAGCAAATGGGCTTTAAAGGTATGATTGTAACCGACTGGGGAGACATCAACAGCCTCTATCAACGGGAGAAAATGGCGGCGTCCGTGAAGGAAGCCATTAAAGCAAGCATCAACGCCGGCGTGGACATGTCAATGATTCCCTACGACTACAAAGAGTTTTGTACACTGCTCCGCGAGTTGGTGAACGAGGGCGCTGTGCCGCTGTCACGCATCAATGATGCCGCCACACGGATAGTGTCGCTGAAACTGAAGCTGAACTTGTTTGACACGCCCAACACGCTTCGTCACGATTATCCCGAGTTTCACGCTAAAGCCTTTCAGGAGGCGGCCTACGAAGCTGCCGCCGATGGTATCACGCTATTGAAAAACGACCGCCATCTCCTGCCCTTGAAGAAAGGCTTGAAAATTTTGGTTGCCGGCCCCAATGCTGTCAGCAAACGTGCGCTCAACGGCGGCTGGACGTTCTCATGGCAAGGCGAAAAAGTGGATGAATTTGGAGACGATTGCCGTACCCTGCTGGAAGCCATACAGCACAACTTCGGCAAAGAAAATGTGAACTATGTACCGGGCGTAAGCTATACCAACGCGGTGGAATATGCTACCGAACATAAGGATAAATTCAATGAAGCCATAGCTGCTGCAAAAAAAGCCGACTGCGTTATTTTATGTCTGGGTGAAAATTCGTACTGCGAAAAACCCGGCGACCTGCAAGACTTATACCTGAATGATTTGCAAACCGAACTGGTGCAGGAAATATTGAAAACCGGAAAAAAGGTAATTGTAGTACTGAGCGAGGGTCGTCCGCGCGTAATTTCAAAATTCTCATCGAAAGTGGACGCCATTGTGCAAACCTACCTGCCCGGCCTGTATGGCGCTACAGCGCTTGCCGACATCCTCGCAGGCAAAGTAAATCCGTCCGGCAAGTTGCCCTATACCTATCCGGCTTTCCCCAATTCGTTGGTTCCCTATTACCACAAGCATAGCGAAGAACAGCGGAAAAGCGCCGGCGCTTATAATTACGAAGGCGATTTCAATCCCGAATATCCCTTCGGCTTTGGATTAAGTTATACCACGTTTGAATATTCCAACCTGAAAATAAACAAAGCCCACCTGCCGCTTGGTTCTGATGAGGAAGTTGAAATTTCGATAGACGTAAAAAATACCGGTGCACGCGCAGGAAAGGAAGTAGTGCAGCTCTATTCGAGCGACCTCTACGCCTCCCTCATTCCTGATGTGAAACGGTTGCGGCGGTTTGAGAAAATTACCCTTGAGCCGGGCGAAACCCAAACCGTAACTTTTAAATTTACGCTCAACGACCTTTCATTTGTCAATCTGGAAAACAAACGCGTGGTTGAACCCGGCGACTTTGAATTGCTCGTGGGCGCGTCATCAGAAGATATAAAAGGAACAGCGCCGTTTACGGTACTGTAAACAGCCACTATTTGAAAAAACAGCTTCGCAGGTTCAATCAGTATATGCAACAGCGATAATAGGAAATCGCATAGTAATAATGTCACGTGACATCGCAGTAATGTCACGTGACATTTTAATAAAAATCCGTGTCATTGGCGCAAAACACGTGTAAATGCGTATTTGTTTATGATTTTTACAATAAAAAGAATGTTTAATTTGGCCAAAAGGCCATGATGAATTAACGTTTAATTGGCGAAGGCAAAAAAAATTTGCAGATAAAAAATATTGTTCTATATTTGTGCCATTATTATGCTTCTTTGACATTTTGAATTTGATATATTAAA